>DATNQI010000063.1 GCA_036704125.1 Pantanalinema sp.
GGGGCGATCATCGAGGTGATCGACGACATCGCCGAGCAGACCAACCTCCTGGCCCTCAACGCGGCCATCGAGGCGGCACGCGCGGGCGAGCACGGCCGGGGCTTCGCGGTGGTCGCCGACGAGGTGCGCAAGCTCGCCGAGCGCTCGGCCCGCGCCACCGGCGAGATCGCCACGCTCATCAAGGGCATCCAGCGCGAGACGCAGCAGGCCGTCGCCTCCACCCGGCAGGGCGAGGCCGCGATCCAGGAGGGCACGGGCCTCGCCCAGGGCGCCGGCGCCTCGCTCGCCGAGATCGTCGCTGCGGTCCTGGAGGCCTCGTCCTTGATGGGCCAGATCGCCCACGCCACCGAGGAGCAGACCCTCGCCTCGGCCCAGATCACCCGGGCGATCGAGAACATGCGCCTGTTGACCCGCCAGGTCTTTGAGGCGACCAAGGAGCAAGCCCTCGGCAGCGAGCACATCATCGTGGCCGTCGGGACCATGACCCGCATGACCCGCGAGGTGTCCGTGGCGACCGGCGCGCAGAAGGTCGGGGGCGATCAGGTGCAGCTAGCCATCGCGGAGATCGACCAAAGCATCCACGAGTCCCTCGCGGCCACCCACGGGATCTCGGGGGCGGTCCACGACCTGCAGCGCCAGGCCGAGGCGTTGCTCGGGGCGATCGCGTTCTTCAGGGACGAGCAGGCGGGGGTGGGGCCCCGCTTCGAGGGGCGCGTGGCGATCGCGCCCGGCGCGCTACCTCGCTTGAGCGCGCCGGGGGCCTAGGGCCCGGCTCAAGGCCTCCCGCCCTGATCCGGCGGGTGGCCTTGGCGCCGGGGCAGGCGAAGCCGGAAGGTCGTCGCGCGCTCGGTGGATTCCAGCAGCGAGAGCTCGCCGCCGTGGGCGCGGGCGATCGCCCGGGCGATCGAAAGCCCCAGCCCCGAGCCGTCCGGGTTCGCGGCGCGGCCCGCCTCGAGCCGATGGAACCGCTCGAAGACCAGCTTTCGCTGCTCGCTCGAGATGGCGCTTCCGGTGTTGGTCACGTCGAGGCAGACCGCGCCGTGCTCGAGCCGGAGGTTAGCCTTCACCGAGCCACCGGGCGGGGTGTAGCGGATGGCGTTGTCGAGCAGGTTGCGCGTGACCTGGCCGATGCGCGCCGGGTCGCCGTGGATCCATGCGCCGTCCGGCTGCGGGGCGAGCGAAAGGCTCACGTGCCGCGCCTGGGCGAGCGGCATGAAGGCCTCCACCTCCTCCTCGACCAGCTCCAGGAGCGAGAAGCGCAGCGAGGAGCCTCCCCCCCCGGCGTCGATCCGGCCCAGCGCGAGCAGATCGGCGAGCAGGGCGTTCATCTTGCGCGCGGTCGCGACGATAAGCTCCAGCTTGTCCCGGGCGGCCGCGCCCAGCTCGGGCAGGGTCAGCCCGAGCTGGGCGTGCGCCAGGATCACGGCGAGGGGCGTTCGCAGCTCGTGCGAGGCGTCCCGGGTGAACTGCCGCTCGCGCTCCAGGGCTTCCTCGAGCGGCTTGGCGGCGATGCCGATCAGCCACCTCCCCCCCAGCCATGCGATCGAGAGCCCCAGGGGCACCATGAGCGCCAGGGCGATCCCGAGGGCCCTCAGGGCGTGGTCGGTCTCGGTGAGGGACTGGCCGATCCGCAGGTAGCCGTGGAGCACCCCGTGGTGCTCGAGGGGGACGACCAGCATCCGCATGGCGGGGCGATCGGCGCGGGCCGGGTAGGTCGATATCCCCGGCCTCAGGGGGGGCTCGGGGGTAAGGGGGGTGCCTCGGATGAGGCGGGCGTGCCCCCTCGGATCCAGCAGGGCCAGGTGCTCCTCGTGCTCCAGCCCGATCTCGTCGAGCTCGTGGCGCTGCTCCTCCAGGTCGCCGCCGGCGCGCGCGAGCTTGCCTGCGACGTCGGCGATCGCATGCCGGTTGACGTCGTCGAAGCCGCGCAGCAGCACCGCGCGGGTCGCCCCGTAAACCCCCAGCCCGTACCCCACCAGGATCAGGGCGAGCACGCTCAGGTAATAGGCGCTCAGGCGGCGCCTGAGGGCGCGGATCATGGGGGGGCGAGGCGGTAGCCGATGCCGTGGACCGTCTGGATGAGGCGCGGCTCCGACTGGTCGCCGATGGCCCGGCGCAGGCCCTTGACGTGGGCCCGGATCACCTCGGGGTTCGGCTCGGCGTCGAGCTCCCACAGGTGGGAGACGATCCGGTCGTGGGTGAGGGTGCGCCCCGCGCTGCGCATCAGGGCCTCGAGCAGGGCGCGCTCCTTGCGCCCCAGCTTGATGCTCTGCCCCGCGCGCCAGACCTCGCCCGTGGCGGGGTCCAGCGAGAGGTCGCCCACGACGAGCACGGCCTCCTTCTGGGTCGAGTTGCGCCTCAAGAGCGCCCGGACCCGCGCCATCAGCTCCGGCAGCTCGAAGGGCTTCACCAGGTAGTCGTCGGCCCCCGCGTCGAGCCCCTGCACCTTGTCCTGCAGGGTGTCGCGGGCGGTCAGCATCAGGATGGGGGTCTCGACTCCCTCTCGCCTGGCCTCGCGGCAGACCTCGAGGCCGGATCGCAGCGGCAGCATCACGTCGAGCACCGCCAGGTCGAAGGGGACGGCGCGCAGCAGGTCGAGCCCCTCCACGCCGTCGTGGGCCACGTCCACGGCGTGACCCTGGGCGCTGAGGGCCTCGTGCAGGGCGTTCGCGAGGGGAGGTTCGTCTTCGATCACCAGGATGCGCATGCCCCCAGCATATCAGAAGAGACGGCCTGGGAGCGGCGCGCCGCTCCCAGGCCGTGCCGCACGAGGGCGGTTACTCCTCGGTCATGAGGGCCATGTGGGCCTTCTTGATCTCCGCGAGCCGGTCGACGAGGATCTTGCGCTGGTCCTGGCTCAGGCTGCCGAGCCACTGGATCGAGGTGTCCACGTCGTCGTGGCCGATGCTGCGCTTGAGGCTGTCGGCCAGCGCGAGCTGGTTGCCGTCCACGATGAACTGGATGAAGGCCTTGCGCTTGGCCTCGCGCTTGACGTCGTGCTGGGCTTCCATGCGGGCCTGCAAGGCCGTGAGCGTCTCCTGCTGGCTGGTGCTCAGGTTGAGGGCGTTGATCGTGTTGGTGCGGAAGGTGGAGAGGGCCTGGGCCGCCATGGCGCCGGTCTGCTCGCCGCTCACCAGCGACACCAGCTTGTCACGCTGCTCGTCGGTCAGCACGTCGCGCATCTCGCCGGCCAGCGCCACCATGGCGTCGACCCTCGCCTTGTGGTCGGCGTCGATGGACGCGATGAAGGCCTTGAGGGCGTCGGCGTCGACGATCTGGGCGTTCAGGAGGGCCTGCATGTTCTGCCACTTGGCCTTCATCTCTTCCCGGTTGAAGAGGGCCCTGACCTTGGAGCGGATCAGCTTGAGCTCGGTCTTCTGGGCGTCGTCGAGGTTGAGCTGGCTCATGATCTGGGCGTGGGTGCTCTGGCCCGACAAAACCTGGGCGTTGCTGCTGGCGGCCGCGTCGAGGACGAAGAAGCTGGGCGTCGTTGCCACCTGGCTCGTGGCCGGGGGCGCCTGGATCGGGCCGGGGGTGACGCGGCCGCAGCCGCTCAGGTGGATCGAGACGGCCATGGCCGCCATCACCATCGTCGTGGTCACTCGTTTCATGGGTTCGCACTCCTTCATGCTCCGGCGGCACGCTGGTGCCGCCACGAGCCAAAAATAGACCGACGGCGTTTTTTTTGAAATTCGATCCCGGGCAGAGTTTGGCAGGGGGATTCATCGATCGTTGGGTTCCCGTTTTTTTCACGAACCTTTGCTATCATTCGAGGTAACGACCGTCCTCTACGACACGGAGCACCCAGTGATCCAGCTTCGCACCTTGCTCGCTTCCTTATGCGCGCTCGCCCTTCTCCCCGCTCCCGCCTGGAGCCAAGCCACCGCCTCGCTCGCGGATGTGGCGAGCGAGGCGGTGGCCCACAGCCCGGCCCTCAAGGCCATGGATCAGGCCATCATCGCCGCCAAGGCTCGGGCCACGGCCGCAGGAGCCCCCGCCAACCCCAGCCTGATCGGCCAGCTCCAGCTCTCGCCCCAGGCGGCCAACAACATGCTCACCCTGGGCCTGCGCCAGCCCCTCGACTTTCGCGGGCTCGCCGCCCAGCGCAAGGAGCAGGTCGCCGAGGACGTCGAGATCCTGGCGCTTTCGCGCGATCGCCTCTCCAAGCAGGTGGCGCTGCAGGCCAAGGAGGCCTATTACCGCCTCTGGGGCGCTCGCGAGGCCCTCAAGGTCCACGATCGGGACCTCACCTGGCAGCAAGAGGAGCTCTCGCGCGTGAACGCGCAGATCGCCGCGGGGGCGCTCGCCCCCCACGAGCGGGTGGACGCCGAGTTCGAGCTGATGAAGCTCGAGCGCGAGCGCCGCAGCGCCGCGCAGCAGGTCCTCGGCCTGGAGGCCCATCTCGCCTTCCTGCTCGGCCGCGCCCCCGGATCCCCGGTCGCTCCGCTTTCGCTCGACCAGAAGGAGATCGCCCCCCTGGCGCCCCTCGAGACGTGGCTCGCCGAGGCCCGCGCGCAGCGCCTCGAGCCCAAGGAGATCGCGGTCGCTAGGCGCCGCGAGCAGCGCGGCGTGCGTCTCGCCGACTCCATGCGCTTCGGCAACGGCGAGGTGCAGGCCCAGCTGGGCACGGCCGCCAACACCGAGCCGCTCGTGTACGGCGCCTTCGACCTGCCGCTGCCCGTGCGCTACGACCAGGCTGGCGAGCGCGCCGGCGCCGAGGCCGAGGCCTCGCGTCTCGAGGCCGAGCGCCTGGTCAAGGATCAAGAGATCGCCCAGGAGGTCCTCGCCGCCTACTACGCCTCGCTCGAAGCCCAGGCGCGCCTCAAGGACATCGACGCGCGCGGTCTGCCCTTCGCCGAGCATCAGCTCGAGAAGGCCACGGCGCGGCGCAAGGCCGGCATCGGCTCGCTCACCGAGCTGGCCGCGGCCCGGCACGGCCTCTCGGACGTCGCCTCCGAGCGCCTTCAAGCCCTGCTTTCATACCAACTGTCTTACCTGCGGCTCGAGAGCGCCGCTGGACGTTAAGGAGACCCCGCCATGAAGCCCCTCTTCCTGGGCCTCGTCACCCTTCTGCTCCTGGTCGGCTGCAGCAAGCAAGCCGATCCCCGCGCCCCGCAAGCCGCCGAGGCGACGGCCTCCGAGGAGGTGACCCTCCCCGAAGCCTCCCGGCGCCTCGTCACCCTCGAGACCGCGAGGGTCTCGCGGCGCTCGCTCGTGGCGAACCAGGCCGCCATCGGCCAGATCGTGCCGCGCCCCGAAGGCCAGAGCATGGTGCTCCCGACCCTCAAGGGCCACCTGGTGAGGCTCCACGCGAAGGTGGGCGATCGCGTCGCCGCGGGCGCAGCGCTCGCGACCCTCAAGAGCACGGAGCTGGGCGAGGCCCAGGCCGTCTACCTCAGGGCCCGCAGCGAGGCCGAACTCTGCGGCCGCGAGGTCGAGCGGGTCAAGAAGCTGATCGCCGCCGAGGTGGCTGCGACCAAGGACCTGGAAGCCGCCCGCCAGCGCCTCGACGCCGCGCGCGTCACCCGGGCCGAGGCCCGCGAGCGCCTTCGCCTGATGGGGCTTGCCGACGCGGAGGTCGCGGCCCTCGAGGGGCGCGGCCGCATCGATCCCTTGGTGGTGCTCAGGGCCCCGCTCGCGGGCACGGTGGTGGAGCGCACGGCGACCGTCGGTCAGTACGTGACCCCCGAGGCCCAGGCGCCCCTCTTCGCCCTGATCGACCTCTCCACCGTCCGGGTCCGGGCGGATCTCGCCGAGAAGGACTTCCTCTCGGTCCGTCCGGGCCAGGTCGCGACGGTCTCGCTGGCCGCCGTGCCGGGCAAGGCTTACCGGGGCAAGGTCGTTCGCCTCTCGCCGACCCTGGACGCCGAGAGCCGCACGGGCGAGGCGCTCGTCGATCTGCCCAACCCCGACGGCGGCCTGCGCCCCGGCATGTCGGTCAAGGTCTCCATCGCCTTCCCGCGTCCCGGGGTGCTCAGCGTGCCGCTCACGGCCGTGCAGCGCGAGGACGCGCGGGCCTACGCCTACACCCCCCTGGGCGGCGATCGCTACAAGGAGGTCGCGCTCAAGCTGGGCGATCGCTACGGCGACTACGTGGAGGTGCTCGAGGGGCTGAGCGAGGGCATGACGGTCATCTCCCGCGGCAGCTTCGACCTTCGCGCGCAGGCCCGCAAGGACCTGTTCGGAGGCGAGGAGTAGCATGATCGACCGTCTCATTCGCTTCTCGCTGCGCCAGCGCCTCCTGACCCTGATCATCTGCTTGATGCTGGTCGGGGTGGGCCTCTTCTCCTTCCAGCGTCTGCCCATCGACGCCTTCCCGGACGTCACCAACGTCCAGGTCCAGATCCTGACCGAGGCCGAGGGGCTCGCGCCCGCCGAGGTCGAGCGCCTGGTCACCTACCCCATCGAGATCGAGATGAACGGCCTGCCCAAGGTGGCCCAGGTCCGCTCGGCCTCCAAGTTCGGCCTCTCGGTCATCACCGTCGTCTTCCACGACGGGGTGGACATCTACTTCGCGCGCCAGCTCATCGGCGAGCGCCTCAGCAACGTCCAGAGCCAGATGCCCGAGGGGGTCCGGCCCGCCATGGGCCCGGTGGCCACCGGGATGGGCGAGGTCTTCCAGTACTCGGTCGAGGGCCCGCTCTCGTTGGCCGAGCGCCGCTCGATCCAGGACTGGATCGTCAGGCCTTTCCTGCGCGCGGTGCCGGGCGTGACCGAGGTCAACAGCCTGGGCGGCCTGCTCAAGCAGCACCAGGTCGAGGTCAAGCCGGATCGCCTCGCGGCCTACGGCCTGGCCCTTCACGACGTGGTCGACGCGGTCGCGCGCAACAACGCCAACGCCGCGGGCAACTACCTCGAGCACGGCGACGAGCAGTACCTGATCCGGGGCCTCGGCCTGGTGCAGCGCCCCGAGGAGCTCGAGAGCACCGTGGTGGCCACCCGCCAGGGACACCCCGTCTACCTGCGCGACGTGGCCCGGATCGTCGAGGGCGCGGCCCCGCGCCAGGGCGCCGCCACGCGCGACGGGCAGGAGACCGTGGTCGGCATCGTCATGAAGCTCAAGGGCGAGAACTCGCGCGAGGTGATCGGCCGGGTCAAGGAGCGTTTGGCCGAGGCCAACAAGATCCTTCCTCCTGGAGTGAAGCTCGAGCCCTTCTACGACCAGCTCGAGCTGGTGGAGAAGGCGGTCCTCACCGTCGAGAAGTCGCTGCTCGAGGGCGGCGTGCTGGTCGTGGCGGTGCTGCTCTTCTTCCTGTGGAACCTGCGATCCAGCATGATCGTGGCCGTGACCATTCCGCTGGCGATGCTCTTCGCCTTCGCGATGATGAAGCTCTTCAACCTGCCGGGCAACCTCATGAGCCTGGGGGGCCTCGCCATCGGCCTGGGCATGATGGTCGACGCCGCCATCGTCATGGTGGAGAACATCTTCCGCCACCTCAGCGAGGAGCACGGCGAGCACCCGCTGGTCGAGACCATCTACCGGTCGGCCGCCGAGGTTGGCCGACCGGTGGTCTTCGCCATCGCCATCATCATCGTGGTGTTCCTGCCCCTCTTCACCCTCCAGGGGATGGAGGGCAAGATGTTCAGCCCCATGGCCTTCACCATCTCCTTTGCCATGCTGGGCTCGCTCTTCCTCGCCCTGACCCTGGTGCCGGTCCTCGCCTCGTACTGGCTCAAGGGCCCCCTGAGCGAGAAGGAGAACCCCCTGTTGACCCACGTGCGCCGGGGCTACGCCCGCGCGCTCGACTGGTCGCTCACTCACGGCTCCTGGCTCCTGGGCGGCTCGGTCGCCGCTCTGTTGGCGTCGTTCGCCCTGGTCCCGAGCCTCGGCTCCGAGTTCCTGCCCAAGATGGACGAGGGCTCGACCGTCATCACGGCCTCGCGCCTGCCGAGCATCTCCCTGACCAAGGCGAACGCACAGTCCATGGCCGTCGAGAAGATCCTCAAGGCCTTCCCCGAGGTGGAGGCGGTCGTCAGCCGCACCGGCCGCGCCGAGGTCGCCTCGGACCCCATGGACGTCAGCCAGTCCGATATCTTCGTCAAGCTCAAGCCCCGCGAGGAGTGGGTGACGGCCAAGGACAAGGAGGCCCTCGTCGAGAAGATGCAGGAGGCCGTCAGCCACGTCCCCGGCATCGGCCTCTCGTTCGGCGAGCCCATCGCCGTGCGCGTCGACGAGATGGTCTCGGGGGTCAAGAGCCAGGTGGCCGTCAAGGTCTTCGGCGACGACATGGCGGTGCTGGCCGACCAGGCCGCCAAGATCCAGGCGGTCCTCCAGAAGGTCCCCGGCGCCATCAACGTCAAGACCGAGCAGACCGCGGGCCTGGCCCAGGTCCAGATCCGCTACGACCGCGAGGCGCTCGCGCGCCACGGCCTTGCGATCGACGATCTGGGCGAGGTGGTCTCGGCGGCCATCGGCGGCAAGGTCGCCACCGAGATCCAGGAGGGCCAGCGCCGGATCGGGGTCGCGGTGCGCCTGAGCGAGGGCGATCGCAACGACCCGGACAAGCTGGGCACCATCCTGGTGCCCACCCCCACCGGCGCCCGGGTGCCGCTGGGTAACCTGGCCCGGATCACCGTCGAGAGCGGTCCGGCGATGATCAGCCGCGAGAACGGCCAGCGCCGCATCGTCATCGAGGCGAACGTGCGGGGCCGGGACATCGGCTCGTTCGTGGCCGAGGCCAAGGAGGCGCTCAAGCGCGAGGTTCCGACCCCCAGCGGCTACTGGATCACGTGGGGCGGGCAGTTCGAGAGCCAGCAGCGCGCCATGGCGACCCTCTCGATCGTCGTGCCCATCGTCATCGGGCTGATCTTCGCGCTTCTGTTCGGGACCTTCGGCTCGGTGACCCAGTCGGCGCTCATCCTCCTGAACATCCCCTTCGCCCTGATCGGCGGGATCGTCGCCCTCTTCCTGTCGGGGCAGCACCTGAGCGTGAGCGCCTCGGTGGGCTTCATCGCCCTGTTCGGGGTGGCGGTGCAGAACGGGGTCATCCTGGTGAGCACCTTCAACAAGCTGCGGCACGAGGGGCTGGGGCTGGAGAGCGCCGTGCGCGAGGCGGCCGCGGTGCGCCTGCGGCCGGTCCTGATGACGGCGATGGTCGCGAGCCTCGGCCTGGTGCCGTTGGCGCTGTCGCACGGCATCGGATCCGAGATCCAGCGGCCGCTCGCGTGGGTGGTCATCGGGGGCCTCTTCACCTCGACGGCCCTCACCCTCTTCCTCTTGCCGGTGCTGTACCGCTGGCTGATGCTCTGGCGCGCCGGGCACCCCGTGCCCGAGCCCGAGCGGGTCCCGGTGGCCTAGCCCCCCAGGAAGTCGCGCAGAGCGCCGAGGACGACGAGGTCCTCGGCGCTCTTCGGCATGCGGATCCTGGCAAGCTGGGCATTACGACCCGATCCGGCGACTGACTCCCGCCCCTTGGTGGGGCGGGGAACAAAGCACGAGGCCCCTTCCACCGGAGTGGAAGGGGCCTCGCAGCGCGGAATGCTTACTTGCGGAAGCAGTCGCGGCAGTAGACGGGCTTGGCACCGTTGGGCTTGAAGGGCACCTTGGTGGCGACGCCGCAGGCGCTGCAGGTCACGTCGAACAGCTCGCGCTGGGGACGGGCCGAGCCGAAGCCGCCGGTGCCACCCTCGCGGGAGGCCTTGGCAGCCATGCGGCAGGGCTTGCAGCGACGGGGAGGGTTGCTGAAACCCTTCTCGGCGTAGAACTCTTGCTCGGAGACGGTGAAGGGGAACTGGGCTCCGCAATCGACGCAGGTGATCGTTTGCTCGGTAAACATGGCCATTGACTTAATACTCCCTAACGGAACGGACTTGCGGTTTCACGCGCCCCTTCAATCACCAGGGCCCCCGCGGTCACCGCGAAGGCCCCCAACTCGAAAAGATGCGATAGACGGCTGGTGAATCCTGTACAGCCTATACACAAAGCATGATAACACCTGTTGAACGACATGGCAAGGTGTCGAGCGTAAGATCACAGGATCGAGATCTCGCGATCGGGGGCGTCGGTCTCGAAGGGGTTGCGGCCCACCTCGAGCAGGCCCGACAGGGCCTGCTGGGGGGTCGCCCCCTCGAACAGGACCCGGGCGACCCCCTGGGTGATCGGCAGGTACAGCCCCTTGGCGCGGGCGTAGTCCGCGACCGTCCGGGTGGTCCGGACCCCCTCGGCAACCTGCTTGAGGTCGTGGGTGATGGCCTCGAGGGTCTCGCCCTTCGAGAGGCGGTACCCCACCTGGTAGTTGCGCGAGAGGGGGCTGAAGCAGGTGGCCATCAGGTCGCCGATCCCCGAGAGGCCCGAGAAGGTCGAGACCGAGGCGCCCATGTGGACGCCGAGGCGGGTCATCTCCGTCAGGCCGCGCGTCAGCAAGAGGGCCTTGGTGTTGTCCCCGAAGCCGAGGCCGTGGGCGAGGCCCGCCGCGATCGCGAAGATGTTCTTGAGGGTTCCTCCCAGCTCGGTGCCGACCACGTCGTCGTTGCCGTAGACGCGGAAGGTCTTGCTCTTGAGCAGCGACACGCCGGCCTCGACGACCTCCTGGTAGGCGGAGGCGACGACGGTGGCGCTCGGCTGGCCCTGGGCGACCTCCTTGGCGAGGTTGGGCCCCGAGAGCACGCCGATCTTGCGACAGCAGGTCTCCTCGCGAAGAACCTGGCTCATGCGCTTGAAGGTGCCGGGCTCGAGCCCCTTGATCCCATGGATCAGGATCCTGGAGCCGTCCAGGTGGTCGCCGAGCTCGCGGGCGATCGTCCTTAGCGAGTGGCTGGGGGTCACGATGACGAGGGTGGCCGCGTCGCGGGCGGCCTCCTCGAGGGAGCTGACGGCGAGCACGCGCGGGCTGAGCGCGAGATCCCCCAGGTAGCGCTCGTTGCGGTGCTTGAGGTTGAGCTCGGCCACCTGCTCGGGGTCGCGCATCCAGAGCTTGACCGGATGGCCGTTCTCGCCGATGAGGTGGGCGATGGTCGTGCCCCACGAGCCGCCCCCGATGACCGAAACGCCGTGCGGGGTCGTCATGGGCGGGCCTCCTGGGGAAAGAGCGCCTCTTCCAGGCCGTAGCCCGTCAGGCGGTTGTGGTAGTACAAGAGCAGCTTGAGGTCGACCAGGCGCACCTCGTCGCCCGCGCGCTCGGCGAGCGGCCGGGTGTGGTAGACGCCGAAGATCCGCAGGGCCTGGTCCACCAGGGCCTCGGTGCCGTCGTCCCGGACGTGGTCGCCGAGCACCACCTCGCCCGCCTCGCCCAGGCGGACCAGGCGATCGCGCAGGCGATCGATCCGCTCGCAGACCTCGGCGAGCGGATAGGCCGTGTCGTCGGGCAGCCGCAGCAGCTGGAACAGGTCCAGCTGGGGGTGGCGCTCCTTGGCGAGACCGAAGAGGGCGAAGGCCACCAGGTGGGTGGAGAGCACCACCGCGTTCTTGCGGTAGCTGCTGGCGATGGCGCCGCCCAGCTCGCGGGTGTACTCGGCGTCGCGCTGGGCGCGGTGCCGCGCCTCGCCGTCCACCTCGACGTACTTGCGGATGTCGATGGCGCGCCCGCGCAGGTCGCGGCTGACCCCGTCGCGGTCGACCGCGTTCCCGAACGGATCCAGCGGCTCGCCGAAGCGGATCACCATGCTGGTGTCCAGCTTGAGCATCTGGTGGACGAAGCTCGCGATCCGGCGGGCCTGGGCCGACTCGTCGTTCTCGATGATGTAGCGCGACTTGCCCACCCGCTGCAGCTGGTCGTCGATGAGGGTCTCGGCCTCGAGCACCAGGTGGTAGTTGAGGGTGGCCGGCACCACGAACACCTCGGGGTTGGGTTTGCCCGCGCGCAGGTTGTTGATGTAGGCCGCAAGCCCCGTGCCCACCAGGCCGAGCTTGAGCCTGGACTCGAGGGCGTTGGATCGCGATCGCCCCCCGCCCGGGAAGAACAGCGAGTGGTAGCCACGCTCCAAGAGGACCGTGGAGTAGGTCTTGAGGACATCCTTGTAGAGGCCGTAGGTGAGCCTGCGGTCGACCTTGTAGGCCCCCAGGTTGTGCATGAAGAAGGACAGGAGCGCGTTGGTGAAGAGGTTCTTGCCGGCGCCGTAGGTGAAGGGCGGAAGGCCCAGGTGGTACAGGGCGTAGCCGATGACCAGCGAGTCGAGGTTGCTCGAGTGGGTGGGCACCAGGATGACCGTGCCGCGCTCTGCCAGCGCGCGCAGCGTGTCGGTGTGGCCCTCGACGTGGATCCGGTCGGCGAGCGAGGGGGAGAGCGCCGGCAGCCGGCTCTGCTTCTTGAAGAGCCAGGTGAGGCCGTAGGGGACGGCCCGGGTGGCGAAGTTGTACACCTTCGGGTCGAAGTTGCCGACGATGCCGCGGGCCGAATCCGCGAGCAGGCGCCGGTAAAGGGCCTGCTTCTCGGCCAGGGGGCGGTGGCCCAGCGTGCGGTAGACGTCGCGCCAGCGATCGAGCGCGGGCGACTTGCGCGCGCCCTCGAGCCGGGCGATCTCCTGGACGGCGGCGTCGTTGATCGCAAGCTCCAGGGCGCTCTGGGAGGCGGCCTTGCGCTCGTACTCGCGCGCGATCACGTCCGAGACGATGGCCTCGCGCTCCGCGTTGAAGCCGAAGATCTTGCCCGAGAGCGCGGGATAGGCGGGGGTCAGCATGGCCGCTCCTGTCGGGATGCCACCGGGGCGATACGGTGAGGTCCCATCTTATCATCCCGCAGGAGCGAAACGAGGGTCACCCCGCCGCGGCCCGGGTCCCTAGGGCGTTTGGCGCGTTTTGTCGAACTGCTTCCTCTTGGCCTGGGCCTGCTCGTGGGGGTTGAAGGCACTGCCCGAGCCGCGCACGCCCTCGGGGGGGGTGGCCCCGTAGGCCCCCGCGTTGGCCCCTCCCTCGGAGCGCTGCAGGCGCCCCCCCGAGACCACGGGCCCCTGCGAGCCGAGCTGGTTGACTGCGGGCTGGTCGCTCGGGTTGTAGGCGGCTCCAGGGCCGCCACCGCCTCCGCTCGGGGCTTTCGCGGCGGGCTTGCCTTGCTGGCAGGCCGCGATCGCCACGGTCACGGCGAGGACGAGCGGGGTGAGCGAGCTGATGCGCATGCGGCCCTCCTGCTCCTTGCTGGAAGGAGACGAGGCCATCATAGGCGCTGGGGGATTGGAGGCAACGGGTGGCTGTTACTTCATCCCCAGGGCCCGCAGGGGGTTGATCCGGCCGTGGCCGGTGGCGGTGTCGAAGCCCGGCACCCCCACGTCGTCGGCGCTCGCCTCGAGGCGGGTTCTGACCTGCTGGGGGCTGAGGCCCGGGGTGTGGCTGAGCATGAGGGCCGCGAGGCCCGCGACGAACGGGGTCGCCATGGAGGTGCCGGACATCTGGTCGTAGTCCTGGGCGACCAGGCCGTGGACCGGGTAGGTCGGGGTGGTCGAGAGGATGCCGTCGCCGGGGGCCGACACCGAGATCCAGCGGCCGGCGTTGGAGAAGTAGGCGCTCTTGTCGTCGCCGTCGGTCGCCCCCACCGCGATCACCCCGGGGAGCGCCGCGGGGTAGCTCGGGCTCACGCCGTAGCCGGCGTCGGGGTCGGCGCGGTCGTTGCCCATGGCGGCCACCACCGTCACGTTGCGCGACAGGGCGTAGGCCACGGCCTTCTCGAGGGCCTTCGAGCCGCCGTAGGCGCCGAGGCTCATGTTGATCACGTGGGCGCCGTGGTCCACGGCCCACACCACGCCGCTCGCCACGTCGCTGGAGAAGCCGCTCTCGTTGTAGGCGAGGCTCTTGACGGGCATGATCCGGCAGCGCGGGGCCATGCCGGTGATGCCCCTCGAGTTCTCGGAGGCCGCGATGATGCCCGCCACGTGCGTGCCGTGGCCGCTGTCGTCCATGGGGCCCTTGTCAAGGAGGTCCACCAGCTTGGTGGTGCCGTCGTCCTGGTCCTCCTCGATCTGCTTGACGAAGTTCTTGCCCGTCACGACGCGATCGCGCAGGTCGGGGTGGGTCACGTCCACCCCGGTGTCGACGACCGCGACCACCACCCGCGGGTCGCCGAGGGTGGCGTCCCATGCCTGGTAGAGCGACGCGCGGAAGCCGACGTAGAGGCCGCTGAAGGCCCCGAGGCTCGAGTCGGGGTCCTGGGGGCGGTAGCCGGCATGCATGCGGACATCGGCCTCGACCGAGGCGACGGCGGGCTGGGCGGCGATGGCGCCGAGCGCGATCTCACGCCTGGCCGAGGCGGGCAGGGCGAACACGCTCATGCCCAGCTGGGGCAGGTCCTGGAGCGCGCGCAAGCCGAGGCGCGCCGTCAGGCTCTCCTTGCCCGAGGCCGCCTGGCCCGCCTTGAAAGAGACGAGCACCCGCCTGGTCGAGTAGGTGCCGGAGGGCATCTTGCCGGCGCTCGCCATCTGGTGCGCGGTAGGGCTCACCCCCGCCCCGCCGCCCAGTCCGCAGCCGGCCGTCGCGGCCGTGAGGGCCGCGACGAGAAGCGCGATGGGATCGAGGGCGCGTCGGGACAAGGAGGCTTCCTCCGCAGATCGCAGGACCTTTCGATCTTATCGCGAAATCGCAGGAAAAGTTGCCTCGATCAGCGGCTTGGCGGCCGAAGACGACTAGCCGCGGTGCTTCAGGCCTGCGGCCAGCTCGACCCCCATTCCGGGCGTCCGCCCGATGCGGCAGAGGCCGTCCTCGGCGTACGCGCGCCAGGCGTCGCTGATCTCCTCGGGCGGGATCAATCGTCCTGCGTGCTCCAGGTGCCAGGCGAAATGGGCGTCGTCCAGCTGGTCGAGCACGAATTTCTCGGGGCCGGGCCCGGGGCCGAGCAGCTCGACGATGCGGTTCTCTAGATCGTACTCACGACGGCGCATGGCAACCTCCTTCGGACAGAATCGGCACGCGGATTATGCTCCCGGTCTCCATGCGCTACAATGTTCGTTTGCGCGATGGGCCCCCCCGGTCCCGGGCGGACCGGTGCCGATATTCGGCCCATGTTTCGGGAATAAGAAGCTTGCGAGCGTGTGGCGCGGGCGCTTGGCCTTGCCCTGCCGTCGAAAATCAAGGAGGTCCACGTCATGACATTGCGCGATCGCCTGCGGAAGATCATGGATGAAGGCGACCTGGTCGAACTGTTCTTCGCGCCGACCAACAACTACTACCTCGCCCGCCTCACCCGCATCGGCCAGGACTACATCGAGTTCGACGCCTGCGACGAGGAGGAGAACGTCGTCGCCCACAACCTGATGCCCCTGCAGCTGCTGGTGGGCATCACCACCTCTTCGATCGACCGCAACCGCGAGAAGCTGGAGCTCATCCTGCGCCGGGACGCGGAAGGCGGGCAAGAGGTTCGCTAGGAGGATGATCCCCGCCATGCAATCGCTGAGCGTCACGGGCATGACCTGCCAGAACTGCGTCAAGCACGTCACTTCCGCCCTTTCTGCCGTTCCGGGCGTCACGCGCGTCTCGGTGGACCTCGCGACCGGCATCGCCCGGGTCGAGGGCGATGCGAGCCTCCCTTCGCTCCTCGACGCGGTGCGCGAGGAGGGCTACGACGCGGCCGTAGTATAATGGCCCCGCTAGAGGGGGCCTGACGCCATGAGCCTGTCGCGCGAAGTCAAGACCTCGCTGCGCGTTCGCTACGCCGAGACCGACGCCCAGCAGGTCGCCTATCACGCCAACTACATCGTGTGGTTCGAGGTGGCGCGCGGGGATTACCTGCGCGCCATCGGCCTCGACTACAACGCCATGGAGGCCTCGGGGGCCTTCGTGGTGGTCGCCGAGCTGCAAGCGAAGTACCTGGCTCCGGTCCGGTACGACGACGAGCTGACGATCGTCAGCCGGATCGCCGAGCTGCGCAGCCGCTCGTTCCGCTTCGCCTACCGGGTCTACAAGGGCGATCGCCTCGTCACCGAGGGCTGGACGGCGCACGTGGTGGTCAACCGGGAGGGACGTCCCATCTCGATTCCGCCCGAGCTGCGCGAGCGCCTCGAGGCGGAGGACGGCGAACGCTGGCAGGGGGACGCGCTCGTCAGCCCGCAAGCCTGAGCCGGCCAAGGGGGTCACATGGACCCGAAGCTGAAACGCATCATCACCGTGCTGCTCCTCTCGGGTGTGGGGGCCCTTCTCAACGCCTTCCCGCTCACCCTCTTCCCGGGCCTCTCATTTCTGCTCGGTCTGGTGCCCGTCCTGGTGGCGGCCGTCATCGGGGGGCCGGTGGTCGGTGCCTTCGTGGGCGTCTTCTCGACCCTTCCGACCCTGTTCTACTGGCACGATCCCCTCGCGCCGCTGCGAATGGGGGCGATGGGCGCCTTCGTCGGCGCGCTCGCCCCGGGGCGGATGCCGCTGGTGACGGCCCCCTTGTTCTGGCTGCTGTTCGGGATTCCCTCCGAACTTTTGTACGAGCCTGCGTGGCCCCTCGCCTTCACGCCCCTCACCCTCCTCACCCTCCTCACCCTCCTCACGTTCGGCTGCAAGCAACTCCTCAACGCCCTGATCTGCGCGGCGGCGGCCGACGGCCTCTTGCTCTGGCCCTGGATGCGCGACCGGTTGCGCCTGGCCTATCCGCACCCACGCCTGCCGACGGTCGATGTGAGGAGCTTGCTGATGGTGATGATGGTGCTCGTCGCCAGCATCCCCACCGTGCCCTTGACCTTCGTCGGGACGCGGCAGTTCACCCGCGGCTGGAACGAGCGGGTGGAGACGATCGCCTACCAGACCCTTCGCAGGGTCAGCGTCCATGTCCTCGACGGCCCCCGGGCCGGGGCGCTCGCGCCGTCGCTGGGCAGGGAGATGGACCGGCTGCGCCCGCCGGAGCTCGAAAGCTTGCTCATCGTCGACCGGCGGGGCAAGGTGCTCGCCTCGAGCGGGAAGCCCGCGCCGCCTGCCCTGCAGGCGCGCTTGCCGCTCCTTGGGGCCTTCGGCACCGTCTGGGTGTCCCAGAAACCGCCCTCGGCGCCAACCATGGCCCAGCAGCTGGCCGGGCTTCAGGTCGTCCACATCGCCATTCCTCAGGCCGGCTTGCAGGCGGTGGCGGTCATCGACCAGGTCCGGCTCGTGACCGACGTGGCCTTGCGCCTCTTCCTGGCGCTGATGCTCATGGTCGCCGCGCTGTTCGCGGCCATGGGGTTCGCCTCGCTCATGATCCCGCTGCTGGAGAGGCCCCTTGATCGCCTGAGCGGCGCCCTGAGGGCGGTCGCGGGTGGCGACCTGTCGGTGAGGGCGGGCCCGGAGGAGCTCAAGGAGGTCGACGAGCTCGCCAGGTGCTTCAACGTGACGACCGAGCACCTGAGGACGACCGTCACCGATCTGCAGGACGCGAACCGGCGCCTCCAGGTCGCCATGGACAAGCTGACCGAGCTCGACAAGGTGAAGGGGACCTTCCTCAACGCCGTCAGCCACGACCTGCGCATTCCCCTCACCTCGATCGTGGGCTATGCGGAGTTCCTGCAGGAGGGGATGGGCGGGAGCCTCGGCGACGAGCAGCGACAGTTCGTCGATCAGATTCTGAAGTCCAGCGACTACATGGCCCGCCTGCTCAACGAGCTGCTGGATTTCGCGCGCTTCGAGTCCGGGCGCTTCAAGATCGAGCGGGTCGAGTTCGACTACGGCCCCTTCCTGCGCGAGACCTGCGCCAAGTTCGCCTACGAGGCCGATCGCAGGGGGGTGGCCCTCGAGCTCGAGCCCCTGAGCGAACCTCTCACCCTCGTGGCGGATCCGGACCGCCTGACCCAGGTGCTCAACAACCTGCTCTCCAACGCCATCAAGTTCACCCCCGCCGGCGGGCGGATCGCGGTGCGGGCCTGCAGGGTGGTCGGCGGTCGCGTCCGGACGGAGGTGAGCGACATGGGCGTCGGGATCCCGGCCGAGGCCATCCCTCATCTCTTCGAGCAGTTCTTCCAGACCGAGGCGGGCAAGAAGGCGGGTGGCACGGGGCTCGGGCTGCCCATCGTCCGGACCATCGTGGAGGCCCACGGCGGCGAGGTCGGGGTCGACAGCGAGCCGGGCAAGGGCAGCACCTTCTGGTTCAGCTTACCTGCGACGCCGGCCGCC
Organism: Pantanalinema sp.; assembly: GCA_036704125.1. Lineage (NCBI taxonomy): Bacteria > Bacillati > Cyanobacteriota > Cyanophyceae > Leptolyngbyales > Leptolyngbyaceae > Pantanalinema > Pantanalinema sp. The sequence continues at coordinate 17,981 of DATNQI010000063.1, forward strand.
GAGTGAAGGCGGCCGAAAGAGGGCCCGGAGCGCGGCGACCTCTTCGTGGGTCAGGTCGCGCCACTGGCCGGGAGCCAGGGGGCCCAGCGAGAGGCCGCCGAGTCCGACCCGGTAGATGCGCAGGGTGGGGAAGCCCACCGCGGCGGTCATCTTGCGGATCTGGCGGTTGCGCCCCTCGCGCAGCACGACCCTGAGCCAGGCGGTGGGGACGCTCTTGCGGAAGCGCACCGGCACGGGCCGCTCGCCCAGCGCCGGGGGCTCGCCCAGCAGCTCGAACTCGGCCGGGCGGCTCCGCTTGCCCTCGAAGACGACCCCGGTGCGCAGGGCCTGGAGCGCGGCCTCGTCGGGGACGCGCTCGACCTGGACCAGGTAGGTCTTGGGGTGCTCGTAGCGCGGGTCCGTGAGCCGGTGCGCGAGCGAACCGTCGTCGCTCAAGAGCAGCAGGCCCTCCGAGTCCTTGTCGAGGCGTCCGACCGGGTACACCCCCGGGACGCCGACGTAGCCCCTGAGGGTCTGCGCGGGATCGTCGCCCGAGAATTGACTCAGGACGTCGTAGGGCTTGTTGAGCATGAGGTAGCGGAACGCGGCCATGGAGTAATTCTAGCGCCTCTTTCGGCTCCTTGCGTGTTAGAATGAACCATTCCTCAAGGCATCCCTTGCGGATTTGAAAGGATGGGAAGCCCTCTTGGCCAAGGTCAAGCACCAAGTTTCCTCGGGCGGCCTGGTTTTCCGCCGGCACGAGGGGCGGCTCGAGGTCGCGCTCATCGCCATTCGCGGCGGGCGCGTCTGGGCGCTGCCGAAGGGCCGCGTCGAGGCCGGGGAGACCCTCGAGCAGACCGCCCGGCGCGAGATCTTCGAGGAGACCGGCGTCGAGGGCGAGGTCGTCGATCGGCTCGGCACCATCTCCTACTGGTTCTACGCCAAGGAGGAGGAGGTCAAGGTCCACAAGACCGTCCACTTCTACCTGCTGCGCTACGTAAGCGGCGAAGCGACCGACGCCTGCGACGAGGTGGACGAGGCCCGCTGGTGGCCCCTGGACCAGACCCTTCCCATCCTGACCTACAAGAGCGAGCGCGAGACCGTCGAGAAGGCGATCGCGCTCTTGCGCGAGCGCGGCGAGCTTCCCGCTCAGGGCTGAACGCCTTATTACCGGATCAACTTCCTCAGCAGCCCCAGGCGCCCGGCGTAAGGCGGGTACTTGAGCGCCAGATCGAGCCAGGTCGCGGCCTCGTGGACGGCCTTGCGGTGAGAGAACGTCTCGAACGAGTGCTCGCCGTGGTAGGCCCCGAGCCCGCTCTCGTTGCGGCCCCCGAAGGGCAGGCCGGGATCGGCCAGGTGAACGATGGTGTTGTTGACGCAGCCGCCGCCGAAGGGCACCTGCGCGATCACCCGTTGCTGCTCGGCCCGGTCCTCCGAGAAGACGTAGAGCGCGAGCGGGTTGGGGTGGTTGCCGATTGTGGCGATCGCCTCGTCCAGGTCCTCGACCTTGAGCACCGGCAGGACGGGGCCGAAGATCTCGTCCTGCATGGCCGGGTGCGAGGGGGACACGTCGCGCAGGACGGTCGGGGCGATGTAGCACCGCTCGGCGTCATGCTCGGCGCCCACCACGACGTTTTCCGGGGTGATGAGGCGGCAGAGGCGCTCGAAGTGCGCCGCGTTGACGATGCGGCCGTAGTCGGGGCTCGCGGCGGGGTCGTCCCCGTACATCTCCCGGATGGCCACCTTGAGCGCGTCGAGGAAGGGCCCGTAGACGCCCTTCTCGACGAGCAGGTAGTCGGGTGCCACGCAGGTCTGGCCCGCGTTGGTGAACTTGCCCCACGCGATGCGGCGGGCCGCCACGTCGAGCCGGGCCTTGGCGGTGACGATGGCGGGGCTCTTGCCGCCAAGCTCGAGGGTCACCTTGGCGAGCTGCTCGGCGCCGGCTCGGGCCACGATCCGCCCGATCCCGGTGCCGCCGGTAAAGAAGATGTGGTCCCACTTCTCGGCCAAGAGCGCCTCCGAGACCTCCTTGCCGCCCTCGAGGACCGCCACGTGCTCGGGGGAAAAGGCCTCGCGCACCACCTCGGCGATCGCTTGCGAGGAGGCGCTCGCAAGCTCCGAGGGCTTGAGGATGGCGGTGTTGCCTGCGGCGACGGCGCCCACCAGCGGCGAGAGCGAGAGGCTGACCGGGTAGTTCCAGGGGGCGATGATGAGCGTCGCGCCGAGGGGCTCGTGGTAGAGGCGCTGACGCCCCGGCTGGAGGACCAAGGGCGTCGGGACCCGGCGGGGGCGGACCCAGCGGGGCAGGTGCTTGAGGGTGTGCCGGACCTCCTTGAGGACGAAGCCGACCTCGGTCAGGTACGATTCGGCCTCGGACTTGCCGAGGTCCGCGCGCAGCGCGTCGAAGAGCGCCTTCTCGCGCCGCTGAAGGGCGCCCTGCAGGCTGCGCAGGCTCTCCATGCGAAATTCAAGCGCTTTCGACTTTCCGCTCGCGAAGAAGACCCGCTGGGCGGCAAGGAGGGGCGAAAGGGTCTGCCGGGGCATGGGGACCTCCCTTGCTGCGGGGCTCAGCCGGCGATCACGCCGCCCGCCACCAGCACGTCGCCCGCGTAGACGGCGGCCACCTGGCCGGGGGAGGCTGCGAACTGGCCCTCGTCGAAGTCGATGCGGAAGCCGTCGGCGGTGGGGGTGACGGTCGCGGGGGCGGGGGGCGTCTTGTAGCGGATCTGGACCTCGGCCCTGAAGGGGGCCTCGGGGCGTGCCCAGGAGACCCAGTTGACCTCGCGCGAGACGAGCGAGTCGACCAGGACCGCTTCGCGGGGCCCCACCACCACGGTGTTGGTCGCGCGCTCGAGCCGCACCACGTACATGGGCCTCGCGCTCGTGATGCCCAGGCCCTTGCGCTGGCCGACGGTGTAGTAGGCGATGCCCTCGTGGGTGCCGAGGCGCTTGCCGCTGACGTCCACGATGGGGCCCGGCGAGAGGCGATCGCCGATCTCGCGCTTGAGGAAGCCCAGGGTGTCGCCCATGACGAAGCACACGTCCTGGCTGTCTGCCTTGTGGGCGATCGAGAGCCCGATCTGCTCGGCGATGGCGCGGGTCTCGGCCTTGTGGAGCTCACCGAGCGGGAAGATGACGCGAGCAAGCTGGCGCTGGTCGAGGCGGTAGAGCATGTAGGACTGGTCCTTGCTCGGATCCACCCCGCGCAGCAGCTGATGGCGGCCGTGCTCCTCGCTGTAGCGCACCCGGGCGTAGTGGCCGGTCGCCATGGCCTCGACCTCGAAGCGCCACTCGGCCTCGTCGAACAGCTCCTCGAAGCGGACCTCGGCGTTGCAGATGGTGCAGGGGTTGGGGGTGAGGCCCGCCTGGTAGCCCTCGGTGAAGGCGTCCACCACCCGCTGCTTGAAGGGCAGGATCAGGTCGATGGTGTGGTAGGGGAAGCCCAGGAAATCGGCGACGCGCTTGGCCTCGAAGACGGAGCGGGCGTCGCAGCAGCGGGATTCTGCGTAGTTGAGCGAGGTCACCCCGACCAGCTCGTGCCCCGCCTGCAAGAGGAGGTGGGCGGCCACGGCGCTGTCGACCCCGCCGCTGAGTCCGATTGCGACTTTCTTTGCCATGCGGCCATTATAGCACCGCCGCTTCAGTTCATCAGTTGAGGTCCTGGACCAGGCCGCGGAAGGCCTGGGCGCGCTCGCTCGTGTCGTAGGTGCTGATCAAGGGGGCGTCGGGGCGCGTCGGGGCGAGCGAGGCGGGAGCCAGGGCGCTCGGCGGATCCATCAGGAAGACCCCGAGCCAGACCACGGCCATGATGAGGGTGGCCATGGAGATGGTGCGGAAGAGCTGCTCCAGTTCGGGCGATTGGGTGTTCATCGGGGTCCTCCTCGGGGTGCCTCAAGCTGCCTCGATGCTAGGCCCGCGGTGTTGCGGCCAAATCACGGGAGGATCACGCGCAAAACAAGAAGTGGCGCGGGATCCGCCGGGATCCCGCGCCACTGAGCCAGGGCTAGGCGCCTACCACCAGCGCGCGCCGTAGCGCCAGGCGTAGGGGCGATAGTAGTTGCCGTAGCCGTAGTAGTACGGATAGTAGTAGGAGCCGTAGTAGGGATACGAGTACGGGTAGTAGTAGCCGGCGGACAGGTAGTACGGATAGTAGAAGTTGTTATAGGGATAGTAGCTGAAGCCGCCCCAGCCGAGGCCGCCAAAGCCAAAGCCGCGCCCACCCCAGCCAAAGCCGCGTCCGCGCCAGCCGCGTCCCCATCTCTGCTGGGTGCTGCGCTCGTTGCCCTGCGCCAGCGGACCCTGGAGCTTGTCGGCGGGCAGATTGACGAGCATCTTCTGCGCGTCGGCCTCGCTGATCCGCCTGGGAAGCGCCTTCAGGACCTCGTCGTTGGTCGCCTGGCCATCCATGAGGACGGCGCGCTCGGGGGCGAGCTGCGCGGCCGGCTGCTGTGCGTCGGCCGTGGAATTGACGGTCGGAGCGGGGGTCGAGCATCCGGCCGCCGCGATGGCGAGACCGGTGACGATCCAGGTTTGCATGTTCACCCGTTTCATCGTTCGCAACCTCCTGGCCCTATGGGCCATCCGGCGGCATCAGGTCCGAGCGGTGATGCCGCCCCTGTGCGCCGAGGTCGATGCTAGGGGGTGTTCGCCCCGGCTACAACGCGTGCTCTCGCGCTTGTGTAGGGGGCGAGCTTGGGCCTTGGAGCCGGGTGCAGCCCCCCTTCGTGCTGGGAACGGTCGACTTGCCCTCAGCATGTTGGCCATTTTTTTGAACAAGGGCCGCTTCGCTGCGCGCGCGACGATCATGCGCCTGCTGGGTACAAAGAGGGTGCGAGCGATGGCGCTCGCCCGGAGGAGCGCGACATGGGCAAGGTTGGTTTGGTACTGTGCGGCGGGGTCGCCAAGGGGGCGTACGAGGCGGGCGTCCTCAAGGCCATCGCGGAGCACCAGATCTATCCCGACGCCATCGTGGGGATCTCGGCGGGGGCCATCAACGGGACCTTCGCCGCCCAGCTCATCGCCGCGGGCCAGTTCACGGGCCAGGCGGTCGAATCGGAGCTGGTCCACCACTGGCGCGAGACGGTCAACGCGCAGAACCTCTACCAGGGCTTCGGCCGGATGGACGGCGACGAGATGGAGCGCCGCAACCTGCGCACCCTCTTCAACCGCATCGGGGTCGACCCCCTGCGCCGCCAGTACCGCCCGCGCATCGGCTTCGATTCCCTCTTCGCCTTCGAGCAGCTGATCCGCGGCGACTTCGCCTCGCTCATCTCCCACCACTTCGTCCGGCAGATCATGGAGGACTACGTGCGCCTCCCGCAGGTCATCAAGCGCCCCGTCAAGCTGAGCCTGGTCGCCACCGACCTGATGGGCTCCACCTCCTTGAGCGACGCGATGGAACTCGCGGCCCGCTACTCGGTCTACGAGGACTACGTCTGGAGCAACGAGGCGAGCCACGAGGACTGGGAGGCGAACGTCCAACCTCGCCTGACCCGGATGATCGAGGCGTCGAGCTCTTTTCCCTTCCTCTTCCCCCCGACCCGCGACGCGCAGAGCGGGGCGATGCTGTTCGACGGCGGCCTGATGGACAACGCCCCCATCGGCCGCGTGATCCGCATGGACCCCGAGATCGACACGGTGCTCGTGGTCTCGGGAGTGACGGTGGTCGATCGGCCCGAGCACGAGCCCGACACCCTCTACGGGGTGCTGGGCCGGGTCTTCTCGATGCTCGCGGGTCGCTTCGTCATCCAGAACTACCGGAAGGTCCGCAAGGAGAACGACAAGCTCGAGCGCCTGCACGAGCTGCTCAAGCGCGGCAGGAACGGCAACGTCCTCCAGAACGCCTTCAACCAGACCCTCGCCCAGGCCGCGGGTTACAAGAGCCTCGACGACCTTCTGGAGCGCCGGATCGTGCGCTTGATCCCCATCTTCCCCAAGCCCTCTTTGCCGGGAGACGTCTTCGAGGGCTTCTTCCGGCCCGAGCTCCGCGAGGCCTACATCCAGCAGGGCTATCGCGACGCCAGCGCCGCGCTCGGGCGCGAGGCCTGGGTCTCCACCGACGCGGGAGTCGCCGACATCCCCGAGGAGGCCCTCATCATGGCCCGCGCGTTCGACCACGCCTTCGATGCCTAGCTAGCGATGCTCTACCGCGATCGCCTCTCGGCGGCGCTCGAGGCCTGCGCGAGCGCCTTCGACGCCTACGACGCCGCCCTGAGCGGGAGCCTCGACGCGCTGGGGGCAGCGCTCGACGCGCTCGGCCTCGCGCGCGCCGAGGACGTTCGCGAGGCCCTGGCAGCTTTCGAGGCTCCCGGCGCCGTGCCCACCGCGGAGTGGGACCAGGGCACGCGCATCCCCTTCGGCCAGGCATGGAGCGATCACGCCGCGGCGCGGGAATGGGCCGCCGCCACGCTCGAGGGCCGGGCGACCTTCGCCGCCGACGGCAGCCAGATCGAGCCCGACCGGCGCTTCTCGGTGCCGGTGGCCCTGGTCCAGGTGGGCTGGTTCGAGAACCTTCACTCGCGCGAGGCCCCGCACTACCGCAAGGACGTGGACGTGCGCGTGCTGGGCCCCGACGACCTGCGCGAGGACGAGGTGGGCCCCCCCAAGCGCAAGGTGGACCTCGCGCGCTTCGAGCTCGAGGTCTCGGCCCTGCGCCGCTACCTGGGGCAGCCGGGGCCCGCGGGGCGCATCGCCTACCTCGACGGCAGCCTGGTGGTCTCCTTTGCCGAGAAGCGCAAGCAGGACGCCTACGCCCAGCGCTACGTGGAGCTGGTGCGGGGGCTCTTGGCCGACGCCGAGGCCGCCCGGGTGCCGCTGGTCGCCTACGTGGACACCTCGTACGCCCACGACCTCTCGACCATGCTCGCTTGCTGGGGGGGGCTGTCGACTCACGGAGGGGTGAGCGACGCGGCCCTGCTTTCGGGGCGCCTGGGCTGGGGCGATCGCACCCCGGGCGCCGTCTGCGCCCGCGAGGGCATCCTCGACGCCTACGGCGACTGGGCACGCCGCATCGGCTTCTGCTACCTCCAGACCAGCGCGGACGCTCCGCCGGCGCGCCTGGAGTACCCGCTCTGGATCCAGGAGCAGGGCCTTCTGGACGAGGTGCTGGACGTGGTGCGGGCCGATGCGATCGCGGGCGGCGGCTACCCCTACACCATCGCGGCGGCGGACGCGACGGCGGTGATCAGGGCCCCGGACCGCGACGCCTTCTATCGTGCCGTCCAGGAGTTCCTCGCGGCGCGCGGCGTGTCGCTGCGCTTCTCGAAGAAGGCCCTCTCCAAGCTCCGGCGGCGCTAGCTTGAACTCAATCGGTTGTTCTAGAATCTCGAGGGAGCCATGACTGGAGGGATCGCCTTGCGCATCGGAAAGATCGTCTCGTCGCGATCGCACCTGGACTACGTCTGCCAGATCTACCACCCGGGCGAGATCCCCGACGTGCCCTCGCCCGCCTCGTACGCCTTCGGCCGCTTCGTGCGCCTCTCGGGGGATGCGGTCGGCATCGTCTACGACTCGCAGCTCCAGAACCCCGACTTCGGCAACTTCGGCCCGCGCCTGAGCAACTCGCCCCAGGAGATCCGGGTCTTCACCCCTGACCTCATCGACGAGCAGGCGACGCTCGTGAGCCTCCTGCTGCTCGGGCGCCTGAGCGGGGCGCACGGCATCCACGAGGTGCCGGGCGAGGTGATCCCGGTCCACTCCGAGGTCGAGACCCTGCCGGACGAGGCCTTCGTGGCCTTCCACCGGGACGAGGCCGGCCGGATCCAGCTTCGCTACCTTCCTTTGGTGCAGGCCCACGGCGGGCCCGCGAGCCTCAGCCTGCTTCTGGCGGTGCTCGATCGCCTCAACTCCCTGTGCCCCGAGGATCGCGCGCGGCTCGGCGTCCTGCGCAACGCCCTCAACTGGCAGCGGACCATCCAGGCGGTGAAGGCATGAGCCAGGACCTGCTCGTCGGCACCGTCAAGGGCCCGGGCGAGAGCGCCCAGGAGTACCGCTTCATCACCCCGGACAACGCGCGCACCAAGGTGGGCGAGTTCGTCTACTACCCGATCCAGGTGGAAGGCGCCGAGCGCCTGATCCTCGGCAAGATCACCGAGAAGGCCATCGTCCGGACCCTGCCCGACGCCTTCCTGGCGGATCCCCACATCCCGCCGTCCGAGGTTGCCGAGCTCATCGGCTTCGACATGGCGACCCCCGAGCTGTACGAGGTGACGGTGGCGATCGCGGGCTACTTCGACCCGCGCTTCAAGGGCTTCGTCAATCCGCGCGTGATGCCGGATCCGGGCGTGCGCGTCCACCTCGCCGGCAGCGCCCTGCTGACCGAGGTCCTGAGCCCCAAGACCCAGGGCGCCTTGGGCTCGGCGCACCTCGGCTCGCTCTTGACCCGCGCCCCCGGCGAGGTGCCCGTGGTGCTGGACGTCAAGAACCTGGTCTCGACCCACCTCGCGATCCTGGCCTCCACGGGCTCGGGCAAGAGCTACACGGCGGGCGTCCTCATCGAGGAGCTGCTGCGCCCCTACAACCGCGCGGCGGTGCTCGTCATCGACCCTCACGGGGAGTACCACACCTTTAGGGAGTTCGAGAGCCATCCTGATTTCGAGCAGGGAGGGTACCGCCCCCGGGTCCGGATCATCCCTCACGACCAGGTGAGGATCCGCTTCTCCAGCCTCACCGAGACCGACGTGCGCTCCTTGCTGCCCATGATGAGCGAGAAGATGAACGCCTTCTTGGGCAAGGCCTTCGACCGCGTCCGGGGGCGCAAGGGGGACGGCCACCTGTGGGGGCTCCAGGACCTCTTCAACGCCCTCGACGCCATGCGCAGCGAGGGGGCCGAGGACGACCCTTCCTCCAACGCGAGTACCATCGAGGGCATTCGCTGGCGCCTCGAGGACCGCTTCGCCCGCTCGCGCATCTTCCACGACCGCGACCACCTGCCCCTGCCCGAGCTGTTCTCGCCCGGCCAGGTCACCGTCATCCAGCTCAACGAGATCGACCAGGACATGCAGCAGGTGATCGTCTCGACCCTTCTGCGGCGCATCAACCGCGCGCGGATGGACACCAAGAACGGCAAGGTCCACGACGGCGAGACCTACGTGCCCTACCCGGTCTTCGTGCTGCTGGAGGAGGCGCACCGCTTCGCGCCGGCGGGCGCCACGGTGGTCAGCACCCCCATTCTCAAGACCATCCTCGCCGAGGGGCGCAAGTTCGGAGTCGGGGTGGGCCTCATCACCCAGCGGCCCGGCAAGCTGGACAGCGATGTGCTCTCCCAGTGCATGACCCAGTTCATCATGAAGATCGTGAACCCCCTCGACCAGCAGACCATCGCAAGCTCGGTCGAGGGCGCGGGGCGCGACCTGCTCGACGAGCTGCCGGCGCTGACCAAGGGCCAGGTGGTGGTCGCGGGGGTTGCGATCAACACGCCGGTGCTGTGCCAGGTGCGCGCGCGCCTGACGAGCCACGGCGGAGAGACCATCGACGCCCCGCAGGAGTGGCTCGACTACTTCGGCGTGGGCCAGGAGGAAGCCCGGGCCCAGGACGCGGCCGTGCTGCGGCCGCAGGCCAAGGCCGAGCGCTTCCGCGGTTATTCCATCTGAATCCGGCCGAATGAAGATTTAACGCAAGCAAAACTTCGCTTTGTTCCCGGGCGGGAAACTCAGCCGGTGCTCGGCGGGATAACGAAGCAGGATCGTTTTTTGCAAGGGAGGGCGCCAATGGGCATCGACGGCATCTCGGGCGGCGGAATGCAGGGCTTGCAGCGGGCCCAGGGTACGCCGGACCTCAGGCAGCTCCAGGAGACCGGCGCCAAGCTGGATCAGGAGATCAAGCAGCTTGCCGAGCTCATCAAGAGCGCCATGGCCAGCGGCGCCAACCCCGAGGCCCTGAAGGCGCTCATGGCCCAGCTCGCCCAGCTCCAGCAGGTGGCGGACGCCACCCAGGGCCAGGGCGGCATCGACGCCCAGGGCGGCGGCCAGCAAGGCGGCGGTGGGGCCGCGCCCCTCGACGTGGCGCGCAAGCTCGACGACCTCAAGAAGCAGCTCGAGGCGATCGCCCAGTCCGGCGGGATCGAGGCGGGCGCGATCCAGGCGCAGCAGCAACAGGCCCAGCTTCAGCAGCAGATGCAGCCCGGTGCCATGGAGCGCGACCGCAACATGGTCCAGACGCCCAACCGGCTCGGCATGTACTGAGCCTCCCTCGGCGCCCGTGACCCTTGCGGGGCCGAGATTTCGTTTGAATTGACCTGGCGCGGCCTGCGGGGCCCGGGCTAGATGGTGGGCGGGACGACCCTCAGGGAGGAACTCGCCATGCCTCGACTGCCTTGCTGGGTGCTGGCTGCGATCGCCTTTGCCTCGGTGAGCGCCTGCGACAACTGGACGGGCGCCTACGGCCCGCGCAGCGAGCAGAATCCCGTGATCGTCCGTTTCGAGGCGCGCGCCGCCTCGCCCCAGCAGGATCGAGGCCCCTTCGAGCTGATGGCCCTCGCGAGCGGGGTGGGGACGATGGCCTTCGACTGGCGCACCAGCGCGGGGCTGCTGTCTGTCGCCTCCCAGAGCGTGCCGGTGGCCTCGGATTCGCTCGCCACCAGCTACAGCGCCTACATGCCGCCGCGCACCCCGGGCACCTACGACGTCACCCTCACCGTCAAGGACACGGGGGGCGGCGCCTTCCAGCGCACGGCGCGCTTCCAGGTGGACGAGCGCGGGGCCCGGGTCCTGTCGCCGCAGCCGACGGGCATCCCCTGGCCTCCCGGGCTCATGGTGCTGCGGCTGGGTGAAAGTTACTAACGAATGGTTAGTCCCCTAGCCAGACGCGCCGCGATCGACGATAATGGAGGCCTTGCGGGTCGCGCGTCGTGCCGAGTCGCAGCAGTTCTTACGCTCTCAATTGAGGTATTGACGCGATGATGACTTGTCCGAGCTGCGGCTACAAGGAAGACACCAAGTTCTGCAAGCACTGCGGGGCCCTGATGGTGTCCGAGGCCAAGGCCAGCTACCTTCAGACGCCTCAGTTCACCGGCATCACCATCCCGCCTCCCACCGCGACCGAGGGCTTCAAGGCCGACGACCTGGATGCCCTGGGCATCGAGGAGCGCGACTTCGGCGACGACGAGCACGGCGAGGGAGGCAAGGACTCCTGGTTCGGCATCGGCATGGTGCTGGTGCTGGTGGTGATCCTCGTGGCCTGGGGCATCGCGCGCGCCACCGGATCCAACTAGGAAGCGCCCATGACCATCGTCGGAAACTGCGCCCTCAAGCCCTCTCACGTGGACCCGGTCGAGGCCTGCCTGGCCCTCAACCGCATGGCCGAGGGCCAGGCGATCTTCACCTCCACCACCCGCGACCATCACCCGGCGAGCAACATCCCCTGGCGCATCTCGCCCGAGCCCTTCTGCATCTCCAAGGAGACCCACCTCTACGTCAAGAGCCTGGGCAACCACCTGCTGCGCTTCTACCAGGCCGCCAACAAGCTCTACTACGAGAGCATCAAGGACAAGGTCGCGCCCTGGGTGGCGGCCTACCTGGAGCAGGGCAAGCCCGAGCACCTGATCGAGTACGCCCGCATGAACCGCCAGAAGAAGCTCCTTCCCGCGATCATCCGGCCGGATCTCATCTTCACCGACGAGGGCCGGGCGATCGCCTGCGAGCTCGACTCGGTGCCTGGCGGCCAGGGCTTCGTCTCGAGCCTCTCGGCGGCCTACTCCGCGCTCGGGTTCGAGACGGTGGGCGGCGCGGACGGCATGCTCCAGGGCTTTTCCCGCATGATCCGCGCCCAGGTCCCCGAGGTGGCCGACCCCCTCGTCGCCATCGTCATCTCGCAGGAGTCGAACGACTACTGGAACGAGATGGTCCACGTCGCCGACGCCCTCAACGCCGCGGGTCTCTTGCGGGTGAGGGTGGTTCGCCCGGAGGGCCTGCGCTACGCCGACGAGGCCTTCTGGCTCGACGCCGAGCGCCTGGATGTCATCTACCGCTTCTTCGAGCTGTTTGACCTCAAGAACGTGCCCAAGACCGAGCTGATGATGTACGCGGCCAAGAAGCAGCAGGTCGTCGTCACCCCCCCCTTCAAGACCTTCCTCGAAGAGAAGATGCTCTTCGCCCTGTTCCACCACCCCATGCTCCAGGCCTTCTGGCTGCAGGAGCTGGGAGCCGAGAGCTTCCATGCCATGGAGCGGCTCATCCCGCGCACCTGGATCGTGGACGCGCGGCCCCTGCCTCCGCACGGGGTGATCCCGGGCCTTGCGATCGAGGGCCGTTCGGTCAGCGACTTCCGCGACCTGATCCCGACCACCAAGAAGCAGCGGGAGTACGTCCTGAAGCCCTCGGGCTTCTCGGAGCTCGCCTGGGGCAGCCGGGGCATCACCTTCGGCAGCGACACCCCTTCCGAGGAGTGGGCCACCAAGCTCGAGGCGGCGCTCTCGAGCTTCGCAGAGACCCCCTACCTCCTGCAGGAGTACCACAAGCCCGCCAAGGTCGAGAGCCGGTACTACGACTTCAACCGCGCCGAGATCCGCAAGTTCGACGGCCGCGTGCGGCTGTGTCCCTACTACTTCGTGGACGGGGACCAGGCCCACCTGCACGGGATCCTGGCCACCGTGGCGCCCGCGGACAAGAAGGCCATCCACGGCATGGTGGACTCCACCATGGTCCCGGTGATGGTCGAGTAGGAACCACAGGAACAAGGCCCCGGAACCACTCGGTTCCGGGGCCTTTTCGCTAGGGGGTCTGGGCCGTGAGGGCCTCGTAGGTCTCGGGCCTGCGATCGCGGTAGAACTGCCAGGTGTCGCGCACCTCTCGGATCACGTCCAGGTCCAGGTCGCAGACGAGCAGCTCGTCCCGGTCGCGGCTCGCCACCGCGACCATCTGGCCGCGCGGGTCGCAGAAGTAGCTCTGGCCGTAGAACTCCCCGATGTTCCAGGGGGCCTCGTGGCCGACCCGGTTGATGGCGCCGACGTAGTAGCCGTTGGCGACCGCATGGGCGGGCTGCTCCAGCCTCCAGAGGTACTCCGAGAGGCCCGCCACCGTGGCCGAGGGGTTGAAGACGATCTCGGCCCCGTTGAGGCCGAGGGCCCGGGCGCCCTCGGGGAAGTGCCGGTCGTAGCAGAGGTAGACGCCGATGGTGGCGTAGCGGGTCTCGAAGGTGGGATAGCCCAGGTTGCCGGGCTTGAAGTAGAACTTCTCCCAGAAGCCGGGGTGCAGGTGGGGGATGTGGTGCTTGCGGTACTTGCCCAGGAAGGTGCCGTCCGCGTCGATGACCGCGGCGGTGTTGTAGTAGACCCCCGGCATCTCTTCTTCGTAGATGGGGACGATGAGCACCATCTGGTGCTGCCGGGCGAGATCCTGCATCAGCTTGACGGTGGGGCCGTCGGGGATGCGCTCGGCCGCCTGGTACCAGCGGGTGTTCTGCTCGGCCGGGAAGTAGGGGCCGTAGAAGATCTCCTGCAAGCAGAGGATCTGGACGCCTTCTTTGCCTGCCTCGTGGATCATGGCGACGTGGTGGTCGATCATCGCCTTCTTGATCGCTTCGATGGGCTTGGAGGTGTCCTTCTCGACGTTCGCGGCCTGGATCAGGCCGCACTTGACCGTTCTTGCCATGGTGATGGGTTTTTCCTCAAGGTAAACGGGGGCCAGAAGCCCCATTATACCCTAGGCCTTGATCTCGGGCCGGTAGAGATCCTGGATCACCAGGCGGCCGTGCTTGGCCAGGTCGATCAGCTGGCCGTCCATCTCGACCACCGGCCGGGTCGCGTCCTCGCGGTTGACCTGGGCGACCTTGGCGATCTCGCCCGAGTTTAACAACACCAGCGCGTTCTTGGGGTAGGGCACGATGAAGTTCTGGAACGCCCAGACCATCCGGCGCTCGAAGTGGGTGTCCATGCCCTCCAGCATGATCCGATAGGCCTGGTTGGGCGGCATGCCCTTCTTGTAGACGCGGTTCGAGATCAGGGCGTCCCACACGTCGCAGATCGCGACCGCGCGCGCCATCTCGGGGATGTCGTTGCCCTTGAGGCCGTAAGGGTAGCCGCCCCCCGCCCACTTCTCGTGGTGGTGAAGGACGATCCCCTTGATCTCGGGAGTGGCCCAGCGGTGGTTCTGGATGAGGCGCAGCCCCTTCTCGGAGTGGGTCTTCATGACCGCGAACTCCGCCTCGGTCAGCTTCCCCGGCTTGTTGAGGATGAAGTCGGGGATGAGGTTCTTCCCCACGTCGTGAAGGAGCGCGCCGATGCCAAGCAGGCGCAGCTTGTCGACGGGGTAGCCGAGGGTGACTCCCATCAGGAGGCTCAGGCTCATGACGTTGGCGGAGTGGGCGTAGGTGTACTCGTCGTAGACGCGCAGATCGCAGAGACTGTTGAGGATCTCCTTGTTCATGACGATCTCTTGGAGCGTGGTCTGCACGCACGAGTCGGCCTTCTCGAAGTCGATGGAGGCCGACTCCTTGTAGGTGTTGGCGATCTCGCGGATCGAGGCGACGTTGTGGGTGACCACGTCGCGCGCCAGCTTCTCGATCCGGCTCTCGGCGAAGCGCGACAGGGCGCCGGTCTCGGCGCGCGACGGCGCGGGCGCCGGGGTCGAGGCCGGCTTGGGGGCGTCGCCCGCGCCGAAGAGGCGTCCCAGCGGGCCGGTCTTCGCCGGCTGGCGTACCGGGGCGGCCAAAGGGCGCGGGGTGGCCTGCACCGGCTGGGCCTGGAAGTTGATCACCGCCACCGAGTCGATCCCCGCGCGGTAGAGCAGCGAGAGGTTCTGGGGGGTGATGGCGGTGCCGGGCCCGAGCAGCTGCTGCCGGTTGGCAGGGTGGAACACTGGCTCGGCCAGGACCATCCCGGGCTGCAGGGCTTCGAGGGGGGTGCGAATCGACGTGCTCATGCGAATCCGTCAACCATTTCTGAATCGTGCCGGCGAGGGAGACGGCAGGGGATGACCCTCGCCTGACATGATATACCCGCCACCCTGCTCGATTTATCGAATTCGGGTCCCTCCATCGCGCCTCGCGCGCATGGGCCCGCGTGAAATCTGTTATCATGGGGTTTAGACGGGCTTAAACTAGCGGAACGCTCAGGCCGTCGAAAGAATTTGAGGAGTCTCTATGAAGCTAACCATCAAGACCGGTGCTCCGGCCGCCGAGAAAGGCGAACTGATCGCGATCGCCCTGTTCGAAGGCGAAACCAAGCTCAGCGCCGACGCGCTGGCCGTGGACAAGGCCCTCGGCGGCATCGTCTCCGACGTGATCAAGTCGGGCGACTTCGCCGGCAAGCTCAACCAGACCATGATGATCCCCACCGGCGGCAAGCTCGGCGCCAAGCGCCTGCTGCTGGTGGGCCTCGGCAAGGCCAGCGAGCTGACCGTCGACCGGGTTCGCCAGGCCGCCGGCAAGGCGACCGTGACCGCCCGCGACCTGGGCATCAAGACCTTCGCCAGCTCGGTCTTCGGCCTCGACGCCGAGGACATCGACGCGCACGCGACCGCTCGGGCCTTCGTCGAGGGCATGCTGCTCGGCGATTACCAGTTCAACCGCTACCGCACCGAGAACAAGGACAAGCACAAGTACCTCGACGGCGTGACGCTGCTGGCCGCCGACAAGGCCCAGTCCGAGCTCATCGGCGAGGCCCAGGCCGAGGCCGAGGCGATCGCGAGCTCGGTCGCCCTGAGCCGGGACATGGTCTCCATGCCCCCCAACGACCTGACCCCCTCGGTCATGGCCGACATGGCCAAGCAGATGGCCACCGAGGCCGGGATCACCTGCAAGGTCCTCGACGAGAAGCAGATCAAGCAGCTCGGCATGGGATCCTTCCTGGGCGTCGCCCAGGGCTCGATCGACGCCGAGCCCCCGCGCTTCATCGTCCTCGAGTACCTGCCCAACGGCGACAAGGAAGCCCCCCTGGTCTTCGTCGGCAAGGGCATCACCTTCGACTCGGGCGGCATCTCCATCAAGCCCGGCGAGGGCATGGAGAAGATGAAGTACGACATGGCCGGTGCCGCGGCGGTCATCGGCGCCATCCGCGCCATCGCCAAGCTGGCCCTGCCCGTCAACGTGGTGGCCCTGGTGCCCGCCACCGAGAACATGCCCTCGGGCGACGCCATCCACCCGGGTGACGTGCTCACCTCCATGAGCGGCCTGACCATCGAGGTCATCAACACCGACGCCGAGGGTCGCCTGATCCTCGCCGACGCCCTGACCTACGCCGAGCGCTACAAGCCCCGCGCCGTGGTCGACCTCGCGACCCTCACCGGCGCCTGCGTCGTCGCCCTGGGCAGCCAGGCCATTGGCCTGATGACCAACGACGACGCCTTCGGCGAGAAGGTCCGCCAGGCCGGCGAGCGCTCGGCCGAGCGCGCCTGGAAGCTGCCCATGTGGGACGACTACTTCGACCTGATCAAGAGCGACGTGGCCGACCTCAAGAACACGGGCGGCCGCGCGGGCGGCACCATCACCGCCGGCGCCTTCCTGTCGAAGTTCGCCAAGAACTACCCCTGGACCCACCTGGACATCGCGGGGACCGCCTGGAACGAGAAGGGCGGCACCTACGTGCCCAAGGGCGCCACGGGCATCGGCGTTCGCCTCCTGGTCGAGCTGGCCACCGAGTACGCCTCCGAGGCGGCCTCGGCCCCCCAGCCCGCGGCCGTGAAGGCCGCCGCCAAGGCCCCGGCCAAGGTCGCCAAGGCCCCCGCCGCCAAGGCTCCGGCCAAGAA
>DATNQI010000064.1 GCA_036704125.1 Pantanalinema sp.
GCGCTGGGTCTTGGGGTTGGCGGTCATCTGCTCGACGGCCTTGAGGGCCGAGCCCGCGACGAAGGGGATGTCGTCGCCGGGGAACTTGTAGGCGCTGAGCAGCTCGCGGACTTCCATCTCGACCAGCTCGAGGAGCTCGACGTCGTCCACCATGTCGGCCTTGTTGAGGAACACGACGATGTGGGGAACGCCGACCTGGCGGCTGAGGAGGATGTGCTCGCGGGTCTGGGGCATGGGACCGTCAGCGGCCGAGCAAACGAGGATCGCGCCGTCCATCTGGGCGGCACCGGTGATCATGTTCTTGACGTAGTCGGCGTGGCCGGGGCAGTCGACGTGAGCGTAGTGGCGGTTGCCCGTCTCGTACTCGACGTGGGCGGTGTTGATGGTGATGCCGCGGGCCTTCTCTTCGGGGGCCGCGTCGATGTCGGCGTAGGCCATCGCCTTCGCGTTGCCGGCGGCAGCCAGGGTCATCGTGATGGCGGCGGTCAGGGTGGTCTTGCCGTGGTCGACGTGACCGATCGTGCCGATGTTGACGTGCGTCTTGTTGCGCTCGAACTTCGCTCTGGCCATGGTCTTGGTGATTCCTCCTCAAGTAGCCGATGTTTGTGCGGGATTTCCGGAAATAAACAAGAAAAAAGAGCCCTCGACCGGATTTGAACCGGTGACCTTATCCTTACCAAGGATACGCTCTGCCGACTGAGCTACGAGGGCTTGGTGGTGGAGGGAGTTGGATTCGAACCAACGAAGGCAGAGCCGTCTGATTTACAGTCAGATCCCTTTGGCCACTTGGGTATCCCTCCAGGCAAATTGCGATCGAAGCCCGAAGATGAACCCCCGGATTTCGCTCGGCGGCGGCCCGCTGCGATGCAACGCGCAACCACTCTTCAAACTTATCACCGGCTTAACCGGGTGTCAACCCTTCTTGCCAACTTTATTTCAGATCGGCCAGCTCGGCTTTGACGATGCCCACCACCAGATCGTCCAGGTTGTTCTCCTGGACGGGGCCCACCTGGTGCGAGGTCTGGCCCCCGTAGGTCAGGAAGAGGAACTTCCCGCCGGTGAACTGAGCCATCTGTCGAAAGACGTACTCGCCCCGAGCATCCAGGCCGCTCGCACCGAGCGGGTAGATCTTGATGCCGCGCCGCGCGGCCTTGACCATGTGGGTCGTGTAGGGCGGGTCCTGCGGATAGTCCAGGTGCGGGGGGGCGTCGCCCACCACGAACATCAGGCGCACGCTCTCCGACGCGTCCCAGCCGAGGGCGTCGATCGAGGTCCCCACCCCCTCGTTGAGGGCCTCGGGGTAGTCGCCGCCGCCCGCGGCCGCCAGCGAGTCGAGGCGCGAGCGGAAGGTCTCGAGGTCGGAGGTGAAGTCGAAGGGGCGCGTCACGAAGTCGTCGCCGCGATCGCGATACGCCACCAGGCCGTAGCGAAGCGCGGGCGCATCCGGCAAGCTCTTGATCCGCGCGGCGATGTCGCCGATGGTCGTCTGGATGCGGCTCAGCTCGTCCCCCATGCTGCCCGTCACGTCCAGCGTGAAGCAGAGGTCGACCTTGGGCGGGATCTGGGCGCGGGCATCGGGCCAATCGAGCACGACGCTTCGCTCGGCGCCTCGCGGGATCGTCCGCGTGAACTGCTGCGCCCCCTTCTCCACGCGCACCGTGAACGAGTCGCTCGCCTGCGCGGCGAGCGGGAAGGCCCTGGGGAAGAAGAGGACGCGACCGTTGCTCGCGGACTTCGCCGAGAAAACCTCGTCGGATCCCGCGAGGACGGTGAGCGTGGCGTTGGAAACGCTCCTGGACGCCGTGTCCCTGAGCCAGAACTGATAACGATCGGAGACGTCCAGCGGGACGACGCCTCCGCCGGAGTAGCTCGACAGGTAAGACAGGTAGGCCTCGAACTGGGCATTGTCGTCCACCTCGCCTCCCTTGAGGCCCGAGCCCTGCTGCTCCCCTGCCGGATACCCAGGCGCCACGTCCCCCTGCGCGGACGTGGCGGATGCTCCGCCCAGCCCGAGGCTGCGGGTCAAGCCGCTCTCGCACCCGGAGCCGAGGGCGAGGGTCAGCGCCAGGAGCGCAAGCGAACTCAGACGACGATCAAGGCGCATGACGAATCTCCTCTCGTGAAGGCGGCGGATCGGGGAAGCGAGCCCATGGTCATCTTACCCCCGTGCGATCACAGCAACGATCACACCCGCCTGACGGCATTTCCTGGGCGGTTCATTGACCCCCGCGAGGTGCTCGACTAGGATGGCCGGATTGCCTTTTCACCGGCCGAACTCGGACACGCAGCCGGCAACCTGGGCATCTGAAAGGAGCGAAACGAATTGGCATGGGCATGGCTGCTGATCGCGGGGATCTGCGAGATCGTCTGGGCGACGGGCCTCAAGTACACCGAGGGCTTCTCCAAGCTCTGGCCCAGCGTGGGCACCGTGATCGTGATGATCGCAAGCTTCGTCTTCCTGGCACAGGCCATGAAGCAGCTGCCCCTGGGGACGGCCTACACCGTCTGGACGGGGATCGGGGCCGTCGGCACGGTGCTGGTCGGGATCTTCCTGCTGGGTGAGTCGCGCGATCCGTTGCGCCTGCTCTTCGTCGCCCTGATCATCGCGGGGATCATCGGCGTCAAGATGACGGGCAACGCGCACTAAGCGGCCCTTGGATCGAAGGGGGCCGCCTCGCCAGGCGGCCCCCTTGCTGCTAGCCGAGAAAGACGTCGAGGGGGTCCAGGATGTCGTGGCGCACCACCAGGCATGGATCGATCAGGACGTCGTCGCCGATCGAGACGTAGCCCATGATCTGGCTACCGGGGCCCAGCAGGACGCGATCGCCGATCTGTACCCCGCCCGAGATGTTGACCCCCGGGCTCACGACGTTGTAGCTGCCGATCACCGCGTCGTGCGAGACGGTGGCATTCGCGCCGAAGAGATTGAAGTCCTTGACCTCGATGTCGCAGGTGAAGCGGCACCCGGCCGAGACCACGTTGCCCTGGCCGAAGTCGATCCGCCGGAAGTCCAGCGTCGCGTCCGGGTGGATCAGGTTGGGGAACTGGAAGCGCTCGGCTTGCTGCACGTACTCGGTGAGCACGGAGGCGCGCACCTTGGGGCGACCGATGGCGATCACCAGATCCGCCTCCAGGTCCTGCTCCAGCAGCCAGCGATCGTTGCCCACGATGACGCCCAGGCCGAGGTCCTTGCCCACCACCGCCGAGCCGCTGCCGATGAAGCCCGCGAAGTCCCAGCGGTGCTCGCGCGCGTTCACTTGTTCGGCGACCATGGCCATCTCGCGGGCCAGGCCCCCCGTGCCGATGATGTAGAGGCGGCGGCGCATCTGCGTGGGTCTGCTCCATTTACGAACCGGTCAGGACGCCCCCAGCATATACCCGCGAGAAGCGGCTTTGCGGTGATCGACGAACTTGGTTGCGCGGATCACCGCACCTTTCGGCGGGGCTTGGTATGATGGTTTGGTTGGTATTTTCAGCCTCAAAGGAGCACCCCATGCAAAAGACGGATACCTTGCCCGACTTCATCGAAGAGCTCACCGCCATGGTCCGGGTCTACCGCGAGCTCAAGTCCCTCAAGCAGGACGAAGCGCCCATCTCGGACGCCGCACAAGAAGACTAGTGCCTGCTTTCGCCTAGGCCGGGCCGACTGAAAAGGGTCCGGCCAGGCTCCTCCAGGGCGTTGTTGAGGATGGGAATCAAGGCCATGTCCCCGGTGAGCAGGTTGTAGACCGCAAAGCGCGGATCGGGCGGATCGTCGCGGGTGGTGAACCTGAAAATCAGGTTGAAGGGGTCGCCGTTCTTGAACGCCGGCATGCTGGCCTGGATGTTGTTGAAGACGACGCCGACCTCGGGCACCGCGTCGATGAGCCCGGTCCAGCGGTCCAGCACGAGGATGCTGTCGCGCCGGTGATCCTCCCAGACCACGAACCGCGCCCACTTCGAATCGATCGTCACGACGTGGGCGAAGCCCTGCCTGAACTCCTGGTCGGCGAGCAAATCCTGCACCAGCTGAAAAATGGGCTGGAAGAGGTAAAGCCCACCGTCGGCCGTGGTGAAGACGATTGTTTCGCCAGCGGAGTCGACGTCGAACGAGGCGACCCCGCCGTGCAGGGCTGCCAACGCGTTGACCGGGCCGATCCCCATCGGTTTGCCGGCATAGGAGCCGGGATAGTCCAAGGTCACGAACAGGAACCCGATCCGATCGGCGGCGAGGCGGGGATCGGAAGTCCCCAGGAAGAACAGCTCGTTGCGATCGTCGGAGTTGGGCCCGAAGGCAAAGCCACCGACCGTCATTCCGTCCACCAGCTTGGTACGCTCCTCGGTCACGATATCGTACTGGTAGACGTTGCGCCCGTCGTCGAAGGCGTACCGGGTGGTCGTGAGCTCGGTGATGCTGTTGAGGCCGAAGCCCGCTCCGGGAAAGACGAGAATGTCCGGGGTGGCGCGATCGTACAGGGCGAAGGTCCCCCTGTCCGAGGTGAGCGGGTAGACGAAGGGGATGCGCTGCCACGTTCCGGGGGTCGCGCTCGGGGTCGCGGGAACGTCCAGGCCGATGGGAATCGCCGGCCCCCTGGGGCGTTCGGGGAAGTACGGGTAGGCGATCGGCGTGGGGGAGCTCTGGGCGGCAGTCGGCGGCGCCGGGTTGCCGCACCCCAGGGCGATCAGGATCCAGGCGATCGCTATCCCGCAACAAGCGGCGGCTCGTCTCGTTCTCAATGGCGCTCCCCCCACCCGGGAAGATAACCTATCGAGCAAGCCTTCTCTTCGGCTCACCTGCCGAAATCCATCGTGCCGCGCAGCGACGTGCCGCGACGGCGCGCTAGCCAATCAGAAGGGGCTCCTCCACGTAACGGACCGCCGAGTGCCGGCGCGAAGGGAAGAGCGACAGCATCGCCGTTATCATCCCGACGCGCCCCACCAGCATGGTCAGGACCAGGATGAGCTTGCTTGGCGTTCCGAGCTGCCCCGTGATGCCCATGGAGAGGCCCGCGTTGCCGAAGGCGGAGATCACCTCGAACAGCAGAGGCAGGAAGGGGAGCGGCTCGATCGAGGCGACGAACAGGGTGGCGAAGGCCACCACCGCCAGCGAGAGCAGCACGACGGCGAAGGCCTTGCGCACGAGGTGAGCGTCCAGGCGGCGCTTGAAGTAGTCGAGCGAGATCTCCGTGCGCCCCTGCAGGACCCCCTGGACCCCCGCCGCGGTGACGGCGAGCGTCGTCAGCTTGATGCCGCTTCCCGTCGACCCGGGCCCCGCGCCGATGAACATCAGGGCGAGCATCAAGAGCAGGCTCGGCCGCGTCATGGCCCCGACGTCCACGCTGTTGAACCCGCACGACCTGGGCTGCACCGCCATGAAGAAGGCGTTGGCGGCCTGCAGGCTCGAGGGCAGGGGGCCCAGGGTTCTTGGGTTCCGGGCCTCGGCCCCCCAGATCACCGCGGTGGCGATCACCAGCAGGGCCGCCGTCAGGCCCAGCACGATACCGATGAGCACGTTCCAGCGCTGCCTGGGCGGGCGCCGAAGGACGTAGCGGCGCACGAGCTCCCGGTTCACGTTGAAGCCCAGCCCTCCGATCACGGTGGTGCATGCGAGCACCAGCAGGACCCCGGCGTTGCGCTGCCAGTGCATGGCGCCTTCGGGCAAGAAGGGAAACCCCGCGTTGTTGAAGGCCCCGACGACGTGGAAGATCGTCATGACCAGGCCCTTGCGCCACCCGAACTCCGGAACCATCGTCCAGGCCAGCAAAAAGCCGCTCACCAGCTCCACCGAGAGCGAGAAGGCGACGATGTGCAGCACGAAGCGCACGAGCCCCGCCATTCCCGGCTGCTCCAGCCCTTCCTGGATGTTGAGGCGATCGCGCAGGGAGATGCGCTGCCCGATCAGGATCATGGTCAGGGTGAAGAAGGTCATGTAGCCGAGGCCCCCGAGCTGGATCAGCAGCATCAGCACCCCCTGCCCGAAGAAGGTGTAGCGATCCACCACGTCCCCGGGGGCGAGGCCCGTGGTGGTGACGGCCGAGGCGGCGAAGAACAGATCGTCGATCCAGGGCCGCGGCCCCGGCACGTGGGAGAGGGGCAGCATCAGGAGCAGGGTCCCCAGCAGGATGAAGCCCAGGTACCCGAGCACGATCAGCTGGGAGGCGTTGAGCCGGGATCCGGCTCGCCGGGGCAGCGGCGTCGACAACCTCAAGGCGCGCTACCGGGGGAAACGCTTCAGGCGATCGTTGGCGCCGATCACCGTGAGGATGTCGCCCGCCTGGATCCGATCCTCGCTCAAAGGCGCGATGTTGACCCCCGCTCTGCCCTTGATGGCGATGACGGTGGCGCCGAAGCGGCCGCGGATGTCCGCCTCCGCGAGGGTCTTCCCGTAGAAGACGGGGGCGGCCGGCACCTCGAAGATGCTGTAGTCGGGGTCCAGCTCGATCATCTCGATGATCCCTTGCCCGCTGATGGCGTTGGCGACGCGCTCGCCCATCTGGGCCTCGGGATAGACGATGCGGATGGCGTCGCCGCCGACGCGCTCCATGACCTTGCCGTACTTGTCGTGGGAGGCCTTGGCGACGATCCGCGAAACCCCCAGCTCGACCAGGTTGAGCACGGTCAGGACCGCCACCTCGAGGTCGGTCCCGATGGCGATGACGACCGTGTCGAAGCTCGAGAGGCCGAGCTCCTCGAGGGCGTGCAGGTCGGTCGCGTCCGCCTGGATGATGTGGGTCGCGATCTCCTCGGCCTGAGCGGAGCGGGCTTCCTCCTCCGAGGCATCGATCCCCAGAACCTCGTGGCCCTGCTGGTGCAGGGTGCGGCAGACGCTGCGCCCGAAGCGGCCAAGCCCGATGACGGCGATTTGCTTGCGTGATTGCGGCATGGGGACTCCTCGTGATGCGTCGGCTACCTGCGATGGTAGCAGACGCGGCCTGATCTTGCCGCTCGGAAGGCGCGTATGCTATATTCTGAGCGAATTATGGGGATTTCATCCCCCGAAAAGAGCCTTGCTTTAGGAGACAAACGTGCAAAGCCTGTACCATTATCCGCTGGGCGAGCGCTTCCCCCAGGAAGCGGACGTCATCATCGAGATCCCCAAGGATAGCCGCAACAAGTACGAGTACGAAGCCGAGACCGGCAACTTCCGTCTCGATCGGGTGCTTTCGAGCCCCCTGCACTACGTCACCGAGTACGGCTTCTTCCCCCAGACGCTGGCGGGCGACGGCGATCCCGCCGACGTGCTCGTCCCGATGGAGGAGGCCACCTTCCCCGGCTGCATCATCCGCGTGCGCCCCATCGGCATCCTGAAGATGGCCGACGAGAAGGGCGAGGACTACAAGATCCTGGCCGTGCCTTGCAAGGACCGTCGCTACACCGAGATCACCAAGCACACCGACGTCTCGCCGCACCTGCTGCTCGAGATCGAGCACTTCTTCCAGGTCTACAAGAACCTCGACAACCTCTACCCCACCATCATGGGCTGGGAGGACGAGGCGTTCGCCAAGAACTACCTGCTCGAGTGCCACGAGAACTTCAAGAAGTCCGCGCTGGCGCTCAAGTAGCCCCAGAAGCAGAAGGCCCCGGTCGCTTCGGCGACCGGGGCCTTCTGGCGTCCTACCTAGTGCGCGACCGGCACCGTGCCGGCGTTGGCGACGAAGAGATACACCAGGAGGGTGAGGTACAGCCCCATGAAGACGGCACCGACGACCACTCCGGCCGTGGGGGAGAGCACGGCGGGCTCGGGCGACTCGACCTTGGGGGCGGCAGATACGTGTGCCATGATTTCTTCCTTCGCAGTGCCTACCGACGCTTGGCGGGTGCGGCAGGGCTTGGCCTTGAATCCCATCGCCCCCGAGTATAGCATCTCCCGATCGTAGCGAGCGTTGGTTCTCGAAACGCTCCGACCGGGGTAAGGAGCGCCATGGAGGCAACGGTCACCGATCCGGCCTGCCTCGCGGAGCTAAGCTAGCCGCGTTGGGTCTTCACCACAGGAATGGGATATGAGCCTCAGTACGAACAATTCCCGGATGCGCTCCTTCCAGCCGGCGTCGTTCACGACCGGCCCTCTCAAGCTGACGCTCGAGGGCAGCCGGGAGCCGAGCCCCGGCGACTGGCTGCTTCGCAAGTTCGCCGAGAGCAACGCGAAGCGCAACCCCTTCGAGGGCCTCAAGGTTGCGCCCAAGCGGCCTTGGTGGCGCTTCTGGTAACGAGCAGCAAAAAGCTTTAACACAACTTAACCGCTCGATTACCTACTCTCCGCTCCTCGCTCCGACAAGTTGATGAGAGGTCTCCTCCCTCGTCACAAAGGAGCGTCCATGTTGAGCATCCGTCGCACCCTGTCGCGCCTCGCCACGCTCGCTCTGAGCGCGGGCATGCTTGCGGGCTGCTCCGCTCCGGCGATATGGGCACCGGGCGTCCAGGCGGACGGGACGCTGCGCGCCAAGGCCGCCGAAGGCGACTTCCCCGCGTCCAGCCCGCTCAAGGCGAGCACGGTGCTGAGCTACCAGGCCGTCGACAACAACCTGCAGGGCAGCCTTCCGGCCGATCTGAACGTGATGGAGAAGGTCGTGGATCCCAGGACCATGAACCTCCTGGTCTCGGCGGACGTCTTCGCCTTCCGCTTCTCGTGGGCCAGGGGCTTCGAGAAGGTGAGCAACCGCGACAAGGAGGGAGCCTACCGCTTCTTCGTGACCCCGGATGGGCGCGACGAGGCCTACGCCTCGCCCTACGTGGGCCTCGCCGATCCCGACTCCGGCAGCGCCGCGCACCTTCGCGAGTTCATCTCCTGGGGGCTCGGCAAGTACCCCGGCAAGCTCAGGGTCCTCGACATCCGCAGCCACGGCCACGGGCCGCTCGGCATCGCCGACGACTTCCACTCGCGCAGCCGCATCTTCCTGCCCGAGCTCCAGGGGGCCATCAAGCAGGGGAGCGACGGCAAGGGCGTGGACGTCCTCACCACCAAGGCCTGCCTCATGGCCTCGGTCGAGGTCGGCTACCAGCTCTCGGACAGCGCGAAGTACCTGGTCGCCTCCGAGGACGGCATGCTCACCCGGACGGGCTCGGACTCGCTCTTCTACCGCAACCTCGATCTGCTCGCCAAGTCCCCTGCGATCACCGCCCGCGACTTCGCCGCCGCCTACGTCACCAAGGGCATGGCGCTCCAGCAGCCCGAGCTGCGCACCGCCACGACCTACTCGGCGGTCGATCTGAGCAAGGTGCCCGCCGCGATCTCCCCGATCAAGGCCATGAGCAACGCCCTGCTTTCGCTGGTGCCCTCGCGCAAGGCCGAGATCCAGGCCGCGCTGGCAGCAAGCCGCAACTGGGGGCGCTCCCAGACCCAGACCGACCTGTACGACCTCTGCGAGAAGCTCGAGGCGCTGGGGGACCCCGCGCTCACCCAGGCATGCGTCCAGGTGCGCCGCTCGCTCGGCGCCGCGGTGATGGTTGCGCTTTCGGACGAGGCGAACCGCGCCGGCATGCACGGCCTGACGATCATGACCCAGCTCACCACCGGCGATCAGGCCATGAACGAGGCGCTCTTCGCCCAGTACAAGCGCACCGCCTTCGATCGCGAGGTGGGCTGGTCCAAGGTCCTCGAGGCGCTCGGCGCGTTCGGTTCCGAGCGCAAGGACCACAACGGCTGATCACGCCCGTCTAAAAGGAGTACCCCCATGCCTGACCCTCGCATCACCGGCGCCTCGCCGTCCGTGCCCCGCTCCCCCTCCCGGCCACCCGCGACGCCCGCGCGCCCGGCGACGCCCGAGCCCCGAGCGGCGGGCGACGCCCTTGCGACCCAGCCGCGCGCGAGCCAGGAAGCGGCCCGGCGGATCCTCGACGACCTCGCGAAGATCCCGGCGCCCCCCGCCGACACGACAGGCAAGATCCAGTGGCTGGCCGACGCCCGGCCCGCCCTGACGCGAGCCCGGGTGGCGGACGCGGCTCTCGGCGGCAAGAGCAGCGAACTGAAGGCCTTGGAGGCGCGCGTGCGCCAGGTCGAGCGCGAGGTCTTCCCGACGCGTGCGACCGGAAGCTCGTCCCAGCTCTTCGAGCTCACCAAGGGGGCTTCCGAGCTGGCTAGCAGCGAAAGTACCGTGGCGCAGGCCGCGGGGGTCGTGGCGCTGCCCATCGCGGTGACGATCGACGTGCTCGACCTGATCTCGCGCCTCAATGCGCCGGGCGCAAGAAAGCCTTAGCGCCCTGCGCCAGCCGCGCACGCCGCGGTTCATCGAAGCAAGGCTCATCGAGACTGTCGCAGAAGGGCCCGTCCACCGCCAGATCGGCCGCCATCCGGTAGAAGTCGCCGGCAACGGCCGTCAAGCCTAGCCGCTCCAGCTCGCACGCCTTCGCGACGAGGGCATCGAAGGCCCCCAGCTCGCAATTCAGGCGAGCCGCCGTCCCCAACCGATAATGGCCAGGCAGCGAGACGATGAGGTCCGAGGCCCCCCGCGCCTCGAGCGCCTTGCGGGTGGTCGCCACGAGGGAATAGACCGTCTTCTTGGCGTTGGCGTGCCGAGCGGCGGGATAGAGCAGCGAGAAGATCCCATCCACCGAGAGCCCCTCGGGATGAAGGGCCAGCAGCGCGATCAAGGAGAGGCATTTCTTGCGCGGAAAGCGGATCGCCTCGCCCTCGACCTGCACGGCGGGCGCTCCGAACCACCGCAGGCGGATCCGGCCCTCGCGAGGCCTCCCGTCCGCGGTGCGGGCCGCCTCGCCCATTGCGAGCGCCGCGGCCAGGATCGGCGAGGGTCCTTCCTGGCGCAGGCGGTCGAAGATCCGCTCGGCAAGTTGGGGCTGGCCCGCGCGGACGAAATGTTGGCCAAAGGCCGCCAGGTAGAGGGCAAGGGCGGTGGGATCGGGGGCGGCCAGCCACTCGGCAGGGGTCTCCAGGAGGCGCGATGGCGAGAGCTCGTCCTCCTCTTCGTGGGGGCGCGCGTGCAGGCCGATGGCATGCACCACGAGCCGATCCACTTCGCCAGGATGACGCGCGGCATGATTCGCCAGGCGCTCGCTACAGGCGAGGCCATCGGGGGAATCGCCGGCAAGCGCCGCCATGGCCTCATGCGCGAGCACGATCCCCCGGGCGACAGCGTCCAGACGATCACCCAAGGCGGTCGCGATGAGCAACTCCTCGCGGAGCGCGAGGGCCCTTTCCTGGTGCCCGGACGCCCGGGCGGCCTGAAGGCTCCGGATACGCTCGACGAGCGCCGGCCGCTGCGTCTCGAGCAAGGCCCAGCCCTCGCTCCAGGCCAGGGGCGGCGGCGAGGGCGGAAGGTCGTTCGCTCTCAAGTAGGCGCGCGACTGCTCGCAAATCTCGCTCAGACGCGCTCGGGGCGCGACGAAGCAAGACTCGCTCAGCCCGTCGAGAGGCGGGTTCGCCCCCATCCACGCGACGAGCCGATGGAACAAACGGGCTGCCTCGTGATGGCCCCTCTCCTCGCATTCGAGCGCCTTGCGCTGAAGGTGCTCGAGCTCGCGGGAGTCGATGAGCGCGAAGCTCTCCTCGCGCAAGCGAAAACGCCCATGCAAGCGATGGATGGGGTCGGGCACTCCCGCCGCCTTGAGCACCTGACGGGCCAGATAGACGGCCTTTCGCAAAGCCGCTTGCGGCTCCAGGTCATCGCTCGCCGGGAAGAGGCGCTCGATCAGCTCCGCGCTGCTCAGGCCCGCGGGATGGAGCGCGAGCAGTGCGAGCAGGGACAGGACCTTGCGCCGTGGAAAGGCGATGACGTCCTCGCCCACCCGGAGGCATGGCTGGCCGAGAAGACTCAGGCAGAGGGGGGGCGGCGCATCCGAGAGGCCCAGGCGTTGCAGCAGCCTCGCCTCGATGGCCTTCAGCGGCACGCCCTCGGGCCCCTCGATGAGGGCCTTCAAGGAGCAACGCGCCTCCGCGTTGCCGGCCAGCGCCGCGGCGGCGAGCCGATAGAGCTGGACCCGCAGCCTGTCCTCCGCGCCCAGGGAGGCCTCGTCGATCCGCTCCAGGGCCTCCCGGGCCTCCGGTACCCTGCCGATCTGGAGCATGAGTACCGCCCAGGTGGGCTCCAGGTTGGCCAGAAACCGCTTCGGCTGCGCCTGGGAACGCAGCATGGCCAGGGACTCTCGCGCCGGTGAGAGGTCGCCCTGGCGCGCCTGGACGTGCATCAGCCAGAAGCGGGCGATGGTTCCGCGATGCGCCGTCACCCCGCGCATGCCGGAGGCCAGGTGAGCGAACAGGGAATGAGCCAGCGCGAGCTGTCCCAGCAAGAGGGCGCGGATGCCGAAACTCGTCACCAGGTCGAAGCGAGCAACGAGCGAGGCCTGGTCGAAGGCCTCGCCCGGCACCTCGAAAAGCTCCTCGATCGCGGGCACCCGGCGCTGATCGAGCAGCGCGGCGTTGATGCGCTGGACGAACGCCACGAGCAGGTTGGCGCGAAAGCCGTAGCGCAAGCCGAGCGCGACCAGGGCGTCGGCCTGCGACTTGGCCTCGTCGATTGCCGTCAGGTCGATGGCCGTGGCGCCCAGGGCATACCGGGCGCTGAAGTGGAGGAAGGCGACGCGTCGATCGCACGGTCCATCCAGGGCGAGGACCGCCTCCATGTGCGCTCGCGCCGCGCTCGTCTCGCCCAGGCGCCACTGCCGGATGCCCTGGTAGTACTCCCACAAGGCAAGGCCGTTGAGCGAGAGGTGCGATGCTCGAGGTGCGAGCCGCAGCGCGAGCTCGGATGCCTGGGTATGGGCTCCGAGCCGAGTGAGCGCGGCGAATCGCCGAACGTCGATCTCCAAGGCGAGCGTAGGGGCCGGCGCGAGAACCTGGGCCCGGCTGTAAAGGGTGATCGCGAGGGCATCCTCGCGCTCGGCTGCCAGCAGGTCGCCCTGGAACATCGCGTAGTAGGGACGGGTCGCGCGGGTCCTTTCGGGCACCGCGTGCAGCTCCCGCGCCAAAAGTGGCGCCTGATCCGAATGCCTCAGCTGCGCCGCCATGGCCTCACACCGCGCCTCGTGATCGGAAAGTCCCCAAAGGACCTTCGCCCCCTCGGCAAGACCGAGCGCAGGCAGGAACTCCGGGGCATGCCAGGGGTGCGTGTCCAAGGGTCGGGTCGCTCTTCCTCTCCTGGGGCTGGAGTCAGCGCGGTGCAAAGGTCCCACCGATATCGGAAGCACCGATCGCGGTGACGGTGAAGGGGAGTGCCGCGCTGGTGCCGCCCTGGGTCCGGACCGTCAGGTTGCCGGTGGCGGCGCCCGCCGGCACCTGAACGACCAGCTGGTTCGGATCCGAGCTGATCACGGTGGCGCGCTTGTTCCCGACATAGACGGCATTGTCGGTACTCGCCCCGGCGAAGTCAAGGCCGTACAGGGTGACGAGACTCCCGACCGGCCCTTCGGTCGGGACGGCGGCATGCAAGGTCGGTGCGAGCACGTATCCTCCCAGGCCCGTGCCGGCCTTGAGGACGAAGGACGGGCCCAAAGGGACGATCCGGTCCATCGGGTCGGTCTCCTGGGCGAGGGCCTGATCGACCAGCTCGTAGACCTTGTGGAACTGGGCGTTGGTGATCCCGGTGCCGGCGTGCTGGAAGGTATCTGCGGTGGTGGGCATCAAGGAAGCGTCCGGGGTGCCCGCGATCATCTTGCCGACGAGCCCGTCCACCGGCACCGATGCCGTTCCCAAGTGGCTGGTCAGGATCGCGACGGCGGTGGTGCCGGTGGTGATGATGATCCCCCCCTGGGTCAGGAACTTCCAGCCGCCGGAAGTCCAGCCCCCCAGAGTCCGGACCCTGGCCGCCGAGCTTCCGGCGAGGTTCTGGTTCAGCCCCTTGATGGCCTCCAGGTAGTATACCTCGCCGGTGGTGGGCTTCCAGCCTCGAAAGGAGAGAACGAAGCGGCCACCGGCGTCGGTCAGGGCCGAGGAGACCGCCCGGTTGTCGGAGGCCCCGATCAGGGTCACGGTCGCCGCCACCCCGACCTCGTCGAGGGTGGCCTGGGTCCTCAGGGGCGCGCCGAAATCGACCCGGCCCGACAGCTCGGGAATCGGATCCGAGGCCCCGGGGAAAAGGGCGCACCCTCCAAGTCCCGCGAGCAGCAGCGTGGTCATCACTTTGCGCATGGCCGTCCCCCTAGTAGGTGTAAGGGAGGGTGATGCGGGTGATCTGCGTGTTCGAGGCCGAGAAGTTCACCTTGAACCGGATGTAGCGGCGGGTCAGCGTGGTGATGTCCGAGACCCAGGAACCCCATGCGTTGTTGTCGGCGCTGTCCTGGTACTGGATGGTGTAGCTGCCGTTGTTCGCGTTGATGACCGGGGACTCGTAGACCCCGTAGTTGGTGCCCGTGTCGTAACCATTGGAGATGGCGAAAGAGGGACGCGTGGTCACCGACCACGACGTGAGCAGAGGAACGGCCGTGTTCCCGCCCGTCATGGTGGCCCGGAGCTTGAGGCTACCCGCGGCGAGGCCGTTCAGACTCGTTCCACTCGAGACATTGCTCATGAGGACGGCGTTGGTCGATCCGTCGAGAACATCCACGGTGAGGGCGGTGCCTGCAGGCACCGTCCCGTTGAAGGTCAAGGTATCCCAGATGGAACTCGCGGGAAGGGCAAACGCCGAGGTGAGAGAGGTGCCTGAAGCACCCGACGCGAAGGTGATTGCCGAACCGTTGACCTTGAACCTGAAAAGCGACAGCGCCCCGCCGTTGTAGGCGGCATTTGAGCCCAGGATGAAGAGATCGGTCCCGTTCGAGCCGATCGTGGGATAAGCCATGGAAAGCCCCGTGCTCCCGATCGTGAAGGGCAAGTTGACCGTATCATTCGCCCCACCCGGGTAGGTCAGCGCCTGCAGAGTCGTAATGCTAGCAGCCGTCGAGTTCTTGAGCAGGAAAGTCGGTGATCCGGTAAACCCGGCGGCTGCAAGACCGCCAGAGTTGGTCAAGGACCAGGGATTGGCCACGGCGCCCAATCCCGTGCCGATGATGGAGTAGTTGCCCCAGTTCGAGTTCACGAGGTAATGGGTCCCGTTCGTGGCCAAGAAGGACGTATGGCTGTATCCGCTGGTCACCTGGGATCCGGCGAAGGCGTTGTACTTGTAGATCGCAGCATTGTTCGGCCCGAACTCGGCATACAGGTTCTCGGTCGGCAGATAAACATAACTGCCGGCCGAGTTCGTTCCCATCCCGCGCGTCCCCATTGACGAGCCATCGAACAACGAATACCTGTATACGGTGCCCGATCCGTTCCCGAAGAAGTACGAGGCCCCATCGACACCCAGCTGCGTGGCCCAGCTCCCACCGGGTTGCTGCCCGGTGTGAGCCATCACGGCAGGCAGCATCGTGAGCTGGTTGCTTCCGTTCAACGCTACTCCGACGTTGGTGTTCGCGCTGAAGTTGCTCTGGGTGAACGTCGTGACCGCCGATGCCGGCTGGAGCGCGTTGCTGCCCCAGGCGGCATTGGTGCTGCCATTCTTCTGGTTGGTGGTGGCGAAGTTCTCGACCACGTTCTGCCGGGCGGTGAAGGGGCCGCCGCTCTGGCTGATGATCCCCGCATCCGACTGGACCGTGAGCGGCCCCGAGATGCGCGCCGTCAAGGAGGGAGGCGGCGCGAGGCCCACCGCCTGGGTGCCGAACCACGAGGTGATGTTCGGCGACGGCGTCCCGTTGAAGCGGATCTTGCTCTGGGGCCCCTGGGTGGCGAAGTTCTGGCCGTTGACCGTCACCGAGGTCAGCTCGTTGCCCGTGTTGGGGGAGAAAGAGGCGATGATGGGCACGGTGAAGTTGAAGAAGAAACCCTTGGTCACCCCGCCAACCGTGACGGTCATGGGGCCCGAGGCCGCCCCGGCGGGAACCTTGGCCACCACCATGTCGCTATCGGCGTAGGTGACCTCGGCATCGACCCCGGCGAACTTGACGACGTTGTCGCTCAAGGTCGTGCTGAAGCCGGTCCCGCGGATCATGATCGAATCGCCGGGTGCACCGTTGGCGGGCACCAGGGCCGAGATGCTCAGGCCGCCTGCGCTTCCTCCGCCGCTGCCCCCACCGCCTCCCGAGGCCGAGAGGGCGTAGGCTGCGGCTTCCTTGCTCGTCCCGACGCCGGTCTTGACCGTGACGACCCCCGAGCTGGGCGCGCCGGGGGGGACGAACACCCCCAGCGCGGTAGAGGAGGCCGTGAAGATCGAGGCGCTCGCCGCCCCGAAGCGCACCACGTTGCCGCTCTGGATGGGCGAGAAGCCGCTCCCCGTGATGATCATGGCCCCGCCCGAGGTCGGGTTGGATGGGGTCAGGGTGGTGATGCTCGGCCCGATGTTCGCCGTGTTGCGCACCGGGTCGAAGTCCTTGTT
The DNA here is from genome assembly GCA_036704125.1 of Pantanalinema sp. NCBI lineage: Bacteria > Bacillati > Cyanobacteriota > Cyanophyceae > Leptolyngbyales > Leptolyngbyaceae > Pantanalinema > Pantanalinema sp. The sequence goes on from DATNQI010000064.1 coordinate 16,275, forward strand.
CAGGTAGCTGAGCATCTCGGTGGCAAGCAGGGCGATCTCGCTATCGGGGTGGTTGGTCAAGGCCGGGGACGCGTTGAGGCTGGTGCCCGAGACCTTGTTCATGGTGCCGCCCGGGGGCACGTCGATCGGATCCAGGCTGCTGATGACCGCCACCGCCGTGGTCTGAGCGTTGATCACGATCGAGGTGCCCGAGGTACTCGTCCAGGCCCCGCCCGTCCAGGTCAGGAAGGTGCGGAAGCGCGCCACGTCGTTGCCCGCGGCGTGGTTGTTGAGGCCGCGGCTTGCCTCCAGCAGGAACGTCGACCCGGGAAGAGGGGTGAAGCCGTTGAGCGAGAGCACGAAGGTGCCGTCGGCATTGGTGCGGCCGGTGACGATGGTGAGGTTATCCGAAAGCGAGACGAGGGTCAGGGTCGCGTTTTTCGAGGCGTAATCCGGAGCCGCAAGGATCGTGCGGTCTCCCGGCATCGACAGCGCGCCACGGATGGCAGTGTCGGTCGCTCGCGCCTGCGATGCCGCATGCTCGATGGCGTCGGCGCCGTCGGAAACACGGGCCGGAGCGTCGGGCAAGGTTGAAAAAACGCTGGCGCCGGGCGTCACGCAGGATGTGAGGCAGAAAGCGGTCAAAACGGCCAATCCCGGAACAAGATTCGCCTGGCGACGCTTGATGGGCTGAGGCATGGATGAACCCTCCTAGTTGACCGTGACCGAGGCGGTGGCAATGAGGCTGCCGGCAGTGGCGCGGATCTCGTAGCTGCCCGTCGAGCCAGGGGTGAAGAGGCCGTCGAGCAAGGTGGACGGGGTCGCTTCACCAGGCAGCGAAAGGACCGGGCAGGTTTGCTGGAAGAACCACGTGACGACCGGGTTCGGGATCGGAACGCCGAGCTTGTCGGTTGCGCCGAGGAGGTAGTCTATCGGGGCGCCAGCCGATGCGACGGCGGTTTCGGGACTCAGCGCGAGGGCCCGGATGACCCGGAAGCCCTGCGCGCTCGTCACCGTCAGTCCGTCCGCCGTCACGGTGATGGGGCCATCCTCGGCCTGGGTCGGAACCACGGCGGTGAGCTGGGTTTCGTTGCCGGAGACGTAGGGGGCGAGGCTCCCGCCGAAGCGCACCTCCACCGGCTGGCCCCAGCCCTTGAAGCCGCTCCCCGTGATCACGACGGTGGAAAGGGGAGCCCCGCTGGATGGAATCGATGCGATCTCCGGCATGGTCTGGGGAACGAGTGCCAGATCCGCCGTCACCTCCTGGCTCGGCTCGACCGTGACGGTGACGTCACCCTGGGCGATCGGGACCGAGTCGAATCCCGGGACCTGCTCCTGGAAGGCCTTGACCACGACCCGACGATCGGCTCCTGCGGGCACGGTGAGGTTGGCCGTCGTTACCCACGTTCCGGCCTGGGGGCGCGTGATCACAGCCTCGGCCAGGCGATGTTCGGCAACATCAAGCACCTGGACCGTGATGGCGTTGGTGCGGAGAGGAATGGCCAGCGTCCGGTAGTCACGACGCTCGGGCCAGAGAATGGACAGGCGCAGCGTCCCGGTGACCGTGGGCGGCACCTCGGGCCGCACGTTCGATTCAGTGTTGCCCACGCCCGCTTCTAGACGCTCGAGGGTGGCAACCGGCAGCGTCGCGCTGGCGCATGCGCTCAGCGCGACACTTGCGCTCAGCAGCAAAGCGGTTCGAATCAAGGACAACGCAACGCGCAAGGCTCTGGCTCCTATCGGACGATCACGTTGATGCGCCCCGCGGTCGTGACGGTGATGAGGGCCGAGGCCGCGACGCTTGCCCCGAGAGCGGTCGCGGTGATGGACACGGGGCCTGCAGTAGCGGTCGAAGGGGCATGCACCGTGCCATCCGTCGCAACGAGTGCGCGAGCCGGATCGGAGGTCGACCAGACGACCCGATCATGGGTACTGCCGTCCGACATGGTGACCGTCGCAACCAGTCGGATGGCGGTCACGAAACCCGGCGCGGCGGGCCCCGACGGCGGCAAGGCATTGATCGTGGCTGATGTGGGCGATACCACCACCCGCTGGGCGGTGGGGGTCGGCGTAGGTGTGGGGGTCGGCGTAGGTGTGGGCGTAGGTGTCGGGGTGGGTGTGGGCGTGGGTGTCGGGGTGGGCGTGGGCGTGGGTGTCGGGGTGGGTGTCGGGGTGGGGGTGGGAGTCACCGCCAGCGGCTCGATCACTCCGAGGTCCTCCGTCCCGGCACAAGCCCCGATCAGGCTAGCAACGGCCAAGATCGCATAGAGTAATCGAAGCCACGAACCCGGCATACTGACGACACCTTCCAATGATAGTCACCATGCGGTTTTACCCCGATCCCAGTCAGGGCAACGTAGGCAATCGACTTACATTCAGGAAGAAGTCGTGAAATGCCGGGGCCCTCTATCCCCTTGACCAGACCTGATAGACTAGGGAATGTGATCCTCAAAGACGCTCCACCAGACGAATTGCAGGCGATATACAGCCGCCTATTGGCCCACTTTGGCCCTCGCGGCTGGTGGCCCGCCGACACGGCGACCGAGATGATGGTCGGAGCCCAACTGACCCAGTCGGTCGCATGGCGCAACGTCGAGACGTGCCTCCGGCGCCTGAAAGAGGCGGATCTGCTGGACTGGCGGTCGCTGCACGCGGCCCCCGAGCCGCTGATCGAGGAGCTGATCCGGCCCTCTCGCTACTTCAGAGCCAAGACGCGCAAGCTCAAGTCGCTTGCCGCCCACATCGTGGAGCGCCACGGGGGCGACCTGTCGCATCTGTTCGCCACGCCGCTTCTCGAGCTCAGGCGCGAGCTGCTCGGGGTCCACGGCCTGGGCCCCGAGACCGTCGATTGCATTCTCGTATACGCGGCCGAGTTGCCCAGCTTCGTGGTGGACGCCTACACCCGCCGCATCTTCAGCCGGCTGGGCTACTTCGACGAACGCATCGGCTACGAGGCCATGCGGCGCTTCTTCAGCGATCGCCTCCCTCCAGACGTGCCCCTCTTCAACGAGTACCACGCCCTGATCGATGCGCTTGGGCACCACCACTGTCACCCGAAGGCGCCGAAGTGCGACCTCTGTCCCCTGAAGGACATTTGCCGGGGCGAATGAGCGCTCAGACGTCGTTCCTGGCCGGTACCGTCGCCAGCAGCGCTCACCTCGCGCTGAAGGAACCCCCGATGTCGGACGAGGAGGTGGCGGTGACAGTGAAGGCCACGGATCCGGTGACGCCCGTCCTCGCCCGCACGATCACGGGCCCCGTGGCGGCTCCTGCGGGCACGCGCACCGTTAGCCGGGTCGGCGTCGCGGCCAGCACGGGGGCCACGACGCCGCCGAATGAGACCGTCTGGTCGGAGGCGACAGGCTCGAAGTTCGTGCCATACAGGATCACGACGGTGCCGACGGCGTTCGCCGCCGGAACGATCGTGAGAAGGGTGGGCGGCGGTCCCAAAGGCACGCTCTCGGCCATCCCGTAACCGTCCGGTCGCTTCGCCAGCCCCGCCACCGGGTCAACGTCGTTGGCCAGAAGACGGTCCATGAGCCCGTAGACCTGGTGGAAGGCCAGGTTCGTGATGCCCGTCCCCGAGGGTTCGAACGTGTCGGGGGTCGGTGGACTCAAGGACGAGTCGAGGGTTCCCGGAGTGACCGTGCTGAGCAACCCCTCTGGCGGGATCGACGCGCTCCCCTCCAAACTGGCGATCACGGAGAGGGCGGTCGTGGACAGGTTCAGCCAGATGCCCACCCCGGGCAATCGGTTGGTGAGGGTGACCCAGCCACCAGGCTGGTACCGGGCCATCGTTCGGAGGCGGACGGCGTCGTGGCCCGCGAGGTTGCTGGACAGCCCCTTGGAGGCCTCCAGGTAGTACACCTTGCCGCCGGGACGAAACCTGCTGCCGAAGGTGAGGACGAACTTTCCACTGGTATCCGTGAGCGTGGTGGCCACGGTCACGTTGCTGTCGGTATCGATCAGCGAAACCGTGGCAGCCAGGGCAACCTCCTCGATGTCGGCCTGGACCTTACGCCCCCCGAAATCGACCCTCCCCGCGAGCTCGGGAACGAGCGGGGGCGTGACGCCTGCCGGGGCGCAGCCCGTCACGACGAGGGCCAAAGCGATCGCCTTCCAAATATGCCATTGAATGGCGTGTCTCAGCTGTTTCATGGCGTTTTCACCGATGCGGTCGCGACGATCGTCCCCGAGTAGACGCGCACGACGAAGGTTCCCGTGGCCAGCGGCGTGAAGGCGCCCTGGGCCAGCGAACTCTCGGGGGCCGGGCGATCGACCAACCAGCCGAGCTCCGGCTCGCGGATGAGCTGACCACTGGCCGTACGGGCCTCGGCCACGAGGTTCACCACGGAGCCCGTCGCCACCTGGTCAAAGGCATCCTGGGCCAGGGTGATCGAACGGATGACCTGGAACGGCCGGCTCTCCTTCACCCCGTCCACGTCGACCTCCACGGGCCCGTCCTGGGCATCGGGCGGGACTTCGAACTCCAGGAGATCGCCGCGCAGGGTCACGAACGGGTCGATACTTCGGCCGGCCATCCGGACCAAGAGCGGGCCGGTCTGGAAGTTGCCCCCCACGATCCTAACCAGGCTGCCCGGCCCGCCGTTGGGCGTCATGTCGTAGATCACTGGGCCGAGCGTCGGGACCAGCGTCACCGTGACCGCGGCGGACGTGCTCGGCCAAATGGTGATGCCCGTGCTGCTTCCCTCGGCCACCGGCGCAACGCCAGGGGCAGGCACCAGCTCTCGGAAGGCCTGGACGAGCACGCTGCGTCCGGTGCCCGAGGAAAGGGCGAAGCTGGCGGTCGCGATCGTGCTCTCATCCCCCGGGCGAATGAACTCGGCGCGCGCCATCAGCTCACCGGCGACATCTCGGACCTGGATCCGGATCATGTTGGCGCTGGTCGGGATCAGCTGCGCTCGGAACTCGCCACGCGCAGGCCAGCGCACGGCGACGTTTAGCCTGCCGCTTGGTGCGGCGGCTTCGAGGTGCGTGGCGCCAAGCGTGTTCGGGACCACGGCAGGCGCCACCCCCCGGACCAAGGCTCCGGGGGGGACGCAAGCCGCAGCGCAGGCGGCCGCGAGGGGGATGACGAGGGCGAGGCGTCGCATAGGCTCAGTAGGCGTAGTTGAGCGCGAGGCTGTTCAGGACTGCATTCCCCGACACCGTCGCCTTCCAGCGGAGGAAGCGCCGTGCCGGCAGGCTCGCGAACGTTGCGTTCCACGGGCTCCAGGACACGCCGTCGGAACTGCTGGAGTACTCGAAGCCGAGCGACCCGCCATTGAGCGTCTGGTTGGGGCTGACGCTCATGTAGGTGGGCGCCATGGTGCCGGTGTCGTAGGCCTTGGACTGGACCGTGCCCATGGCGATCTGGTAGAGGGAGAGCGCAGTCGAACTATATCGCGGCGTGCTCGCGCCAGCCGCCGAGGACTCGAGCCCGCTGTTGGGATAGATCACGCCCCCGAGCTTGTCGTACGAGAGCCGGACCCTACCGTAGCCGCCGGCCGAATAGGACGATGACCAGGTGGAGTTGTATCCGGTCCCGCCGTTCACGAGCACCGAGCTGGCCGCCAGGGACATGGTCGAGGCGTTCAGGAAAATCGACCCCCCGCTACCGCCGCCGCCGTAGCTCCCGACGTAATTGCCACCGTTTGCCGAGATAACACCGTTGTTGGTCAGGGTCGAGGCGTTGATGAAAACGACCCCGCCCCCGTTTCCGCCTCTACTGACACTGTTGTGCTCGGCGCCGCCGCCCGCCCCCGGGAAGATGCGGCTGAGATCGGGGGTGCCTCCCGCCGAACCGCCGGTCGCATAGCCGCCGGATCCGGCGGTGCCTCCACCCGCGGTGCCGTAGCCGCCGCCGCCGCCGTTGTTGTTGCCGCCGCCGCCGCCGTTGCTCCCGATGCCGTTGCCGCCAGGCACGCGCGAGCCGTCATTGGTGACGCTGCCGCCCTCGGCGTAGCCCCCACCGCCTCGGCCGTTGTTGATGCCCACGCCGCCTCCGTTCGTGGCCGACCCCATGTTCGCGTTGGGGAAGCCCGAGGTCGAGGCGTAAACGCCGCCCGTCCCCCCGAGGGCATCGGCGCTGATGCGCCCGCCCGCGTTCACGGTCAGGGTGTCCGATCGAAAGACGATGAAGCCCCCAGCCAGCCCCAGCGTATCGACCCCCTGGGTCGTCAGGGTCCCGGTCACCGTGACCGCGCCGTAGTGGGGCACCTTCTGGCACAGGGACTGCCCCTGGTTGTAGGTGTGGGCCAGGGCGTTGGTCATCGTCAGCACGCTGCCGTTGACCGACTTGATGGTGTTGAACTCCCAGTAGCCTGCCCCCGTGCCATAGAGCTGGACCAGGAAGATCTCCTGGCCGGGCTGGAAGCCCAGGCTGTTGCCCACGATGACGTTCTGGCTGCCAACGTTGCCGTCCGAAGCCAGGATGCTCCGGGGCGGCGCGAAGGTCGTGGTGCCCGCCGGCACGTTGAGGTTGCCGTCGTAGAGGATGCGGGGACCGCCGGTCCAGACGACGTTGAGGCTGTTGTCCGAGTCCCACAGGTTGTTGTCCAGGAAGTTCTCGGTGACGTCCGTCGAGGCCGTGAAGTTCCCGTAGGGCTGGCTCAGAAGGCCCTGGCGGGTCCCCAGCAGGACCGGGCCGGAGACGCGGCCGGCGAGCGTGGGCCCCGGCACCTTGGCCACGGCCTCGGTGTTGGTCCACGACGAGAGGAAAGGCGCGTTGATCTGGTTGAAGCGCACCAGGCTGCCGACGCCGAAGGCGTCGAAGTCGGTGCCCGTGACGGTGACCCCGTTGGTGTTGAAATCGCCCGAGTTCGGAGAGAGGGCGGTGATCACGGGAGACGCGCCCGTGCCGCCGCCCGATCCCCCGGAAGCGCCCCCGGCGCCCGCGACCACGAACGACAGGGCCTCGGGGTTCGTTCCCTGGGAGGTCGTCACCTTCAGGACACCGGTACCGGGGGCGGTCGCCGGCACGTACACGCCGAGCGACGTCGGAGAGGCGAAGAAGACCGAGGCCGTCGCCGTGCCGAACAGCACCGTGTTGTCGCCCGCGATGGGGGAGAAGCCCCGCCCCTTCAGGACCATGGCCCCGTTGACCGCGACGGTCGGCGGCTGAAGGGCCGTGAGGCTGGGCTTGATCGACGGGACGCTGCCCACCGGATCCAGGTCGTTGGTGAGGCAGCTTGCGATCGAGGCCGCGAGGGCCGCCACCTCGGGGTCGGGGTGCCCCGTCATAACGGGGCTGGCGTTGAGCGAGGTACCGCTCACCTTGTCGATGGTGGCGCCGGGACTGACGTTCACGGGATCGAGGCTGCTCTCGATGGCCACCGCCGTGGTCAGGGCGTTGATGAGGATCGAAGCGCCCGAGATACTCGTCCAGGCGCTTCCCGTCCACTTGAGGATCGTCCGGAAGCGCGCCACGGTGTTGCCGGCCGCATGGTTGTTGAGGCCGCGGCTCGCCTCGAGCAAAAAGTAGGTGTTGGATTCAGGGGTGAAACCGCCGAGCGGCAGCACGAACGAGCCGTCGGTGTTGGTCTTTCCCGTGACGACCGTGAGGTTGTCCGCAAGGCCTATCAAGGTCAGCGTGGCGTTGCTCGAGGCGTAGTCGGGGGCCGCCTGCGCCTTGATGGCCGGGAACCGGACCGCACCACGGATGGCCGTGGCCTCCGTCTTGCTCGTCGCCGTGACCGCCTCCACGACCGAGGACGCCGGCCCCGCGAGGGGCGTGGGGGCCAGCTGGCAAGCCGACAGGGCCAAGGCGAGCGCTGCGACGGCCCAGCGCCGGGCTTGCAGGCGGGCACGCGTCAGCAGAGCGGTTCCTGGGATGTAGGTCGACGATGTGGTTCGCATGCGTTACTCCACGATGATGAAGAGGTCGCCATCGGTCGTGACGGTGATGAGGGCGGAGGCCGTGAGGCTGGTCCCCTGCGCCGTGGCGGTGACGGTCGCGGTTCCCGCGGTGGCCGTCGAGGGAGCCTGAACCGTGCCGTCCGGCGCGACCCGAACGCGCGCCGGATCGGAACTCGACCAGGTGACCCGGCCATGGGTACTGCCGTCCGACATGGTGACGGTCGCGAACAGCTGAACGGTGGTCACGTAGCCCGGAGCGCCAGGCCCCGAGGGCGGCAAGGCGTTGATCGTGGCCGAAGTGGGCGAGACCGCCACCTGCTTAGCGATTGGAGTCGGTGTCGGGGTCGGTGTGGGCTTCGGGGTTGGGGTCGGCGTGGGCGTCGGGGTTGGAGTCGGGGTTGGAGTCGGGGTGGGATGGGGCGTCGGTGAGGGAGTCGGCGACGGGGTGGGGGCTGGAGTGGAAGGCGACGGAGACGGGGACGTGACTGCCTGCGGCTCGATCAAGCCCACGTCGTCAGTTACGGCACAAGCCATGATCAGGGTTGCCGCCGCCAGAACTTGGGGTAGGCGAAGCCACGAAACCGACATCTACACGACACCTTCGAATGCTGTCACATGGGAGCCCATACCCTGCAGACGACCGAGGGAACGTGGGCACTCGACTTACCAATCTCCCCTACCAAGCCCAAAGTCAGGCACCCGCCCCCTAGGGGGCGGATGCCGGCACGGATTCGATCCCCGGTGCTAGACAGGACGCTTGAGGGAAACCAGGCTCTCGATGAAGGCCGCGTTGAAAGCCGGAATGTCCTGGGGCTTGCGGCTGGTGACGAGGTTTCCATCGCGGACGACCTGCTTGTCGACCCAGGTGGCACCTGCTCGCTCCATGTCGCGCCGGATGCCGGGCCACGACGTCAGCTTCCGCCCTTGAGCGAGCTCCGCGTCCGCCAGGACCCAGGGACCGTGACAGATCATGGCCACCGGCTTGTTGGCGCGCATGAAGGCCCGCAGGAAGGTCAGGTGCGCGTCCGATTGACGCATGGCGTCGGGGTTGGCGAGGCCGCCCGGGACCAGCAGGCCGTCGTAGTCGTTCATGGAGGCCTCGGAAAGCAGCTTGTCCGCCTTGACGCCCGGGCCGTGCTCGAAGTGACGCATCCCGATGATGTGTTTCAGGTGGGCTTCGTCCTGGGCCAGGACGTGGACCGTGGCGCCGGCTTCGCGCAGCGCCGTCACCGGCCCGTCCAGCTCGGACTGCTCGAAGCCGTCCATGACAATGACCGCGACCTTGAAACCCGCTAGTTCGCTCTTGGAGAGGGGTGACATGGGCATCCTCCTTTTCTCCTGGTCCCGGTGATCGTAGCCGGAGACGCCGAGATCTCAAGAAGGATCCGAGTAACGCACCGCAGCGCCCGACCCGTGCCACGGGGCTTCTTTCATCGGCACCCGTCGAAAAGCGGCCGATCTGGGGAAAACAGTCAATATCCCTCGCTTGTCGGCGAGGGCGATCAAGAGGAGAGCTCCGATGGGCGACACCCGCATTTCATCTGCCGCGAGCCATCGGCTGCACCCCGCACCGAAGGCGCCCAGCGCCCCTCAGCCGGCAGCGGCTGCCGCGCCCCGGGTCGAGGCCGACAAGCTGCTCGTGCAGGGTGGGGGGCAGGCGGAGGCAGGCCTTCGGATCGCCAAGGAGGCCCTCGCCTTTCCGCCCAAGCCCAGGGCTGCCGCGGAGATGAAACCCTGGCTGCTGGATGCTTACAGCCGCCTGCTCAAAGCGAAGAGCGCCCAGGATGCGCTGCAGAACGACCGGGGCGAGAGTCGGGTGACAGGCCGGGAATACAGCGAGATCACCAAGCAGATCGCGGACGCGGAGCGAAAGATCGCCAAGCTCGACAAGCATGACGCGGTCAAGAAGGAGTTCTTCGCCACCATCCTGCCTTCCGCCCAGCAGATCATCGACGACCTGGCGAAATTCCCGCCGCCCCCGGCGGACAACGCGGGCAAAGGCCAGTGGCTGGCTGGTGCCAGGCAAGAGCTGGCGCGCGCCAAGGCCGCCGATAACCTCATGAACGCCGCCTGGTTCGACTTCGGGGAGCTCGCATTCGAGCAGCGTGCCGACGCCGGCGAGAAGCTGTTCACCTTCGAGTCCCGCGTGCGATCGGTCGAGTACGCGCTCAACCCGCCCTCGCCGCGTTCGACCAGGGGAAGTGCCGCAAAGCCTGGTGCGAACGGTACCGAGGCGCAGCTCTTCGGGCTCACCAAGGGCGCTTCCGAGTTGGCGAACAGCAAGAACCCCGTGGGTCAGGTCGCAGGTACCCTGACACTGCCGATCGCCGTGACGCTCGACGTGATCGACCTGGTCACGCGCATTTCCGGTGGATCGCGGTAAGCCGCAAGAATCAAGAGGTCCGCCGCCCGTTTTCAACCCTCGCCCTGCTTCAATAGGATGCTCCCGCGAGGGTTCCGCAGGCGAGGAGGTGCGTGGTGAACGAGAGGCGAGCACGCGAGGCGCTTGAAGAGGGCTTGCATGCGGACCATGCAGGAAAGGCCCGGCCTGCCCTCGAAAAGGGTTTCCTGGGCGAAGAGCCGGCAATTGCGCCCGAAGATTCGCACGCTCGACCGGAAGACACGGAAATCAGGCCAGAAGAAGCGGAATTCGCCCCCGGGCCTGGAGCCGGCGGCGATTGAGCGCGCTTGGCAACAGGTAGGAAGCATGCTGGATGAAACGGATAAGCGCACCAGCAGGGGATCTCAGCAATTCCATGAGGGTTCGGGAAGCAAGGATTCCCCACTTTCGATCGGCCCAGATTATTGAGTCTGGCTCAATTCTATCCCAGACTTACCCCAGCATTACCCCAACGAAAGAAGCGGGCATCAGCCGAAAGGCTGAAACCCGCTTTATCACTAGGAGCCGGCAAGAGGAATCGAACCCCCAACCGCCTGATTACAAATCAGGTGCTCTACCGATTGAGCTATGCCGGCACAAGGCCCGATCTTAACAAGTGCCAAGGCTTCTGGTCAAGGAAACGACCTTTTCGCCTGAGGATTCCACGCACCCCCTATAAATTAACGCTGAGTTAACCACCCGATAACCGATTAACACCGACCTAACAACCATAACCCTCTCAGGTAACCGTTCCCCTCACGCAAGGAGGTCCTCCATGGCTGGCATCAGCGGCGTCAACAGCAACCTCTCCGTTCGTACGAAGACCTACGCGCCGGCCGTTCAGAGCACCGATGTCCAGGCGGGAGGCGGCACGAAGGCCCCTGCGGGCGACTCCTTCACCAGCACCATCCGGATGGGCACCCCCCTCATCAAGGCTGGAATCGACTCCGGGATCGGCTCGAGCGTCCTCAACAGCGTCAAGAACTTCTTCTCCCGCTTCACGGGCGGCATCGGCGGCGGGATCGGCGGCGGCACCGCCGGCGGGTTCATGAAGCCGAGCCTCGGTGGCATCACCTCCGGGGCGGAGACGGCAGCCGGCGGCGTCGCGGCGAGCGGCCTGTCCGGCGGCGTGATGGGCGGCGGGGTCAGCGGCGGACTCAGCGGCGGCCTGAACGGCATCGGCAATGCCCTCAAGAGCGGCATGAACATGTGGGTCGGCGCACTCAAGTCCAACTTCGTCGTCTCGGCGCTGGTCTCGGGCGTCACCAACCTGATCGACGTCGCCAGGGGCGAGATCACCCCCTCCAAGGCGATCGCCACCTTCGCCGTGGACACCGCCGCCTACACGAGCATCGGCGCCACCTCGACCGTCATCGGGGCGACCCTGGGCTCGCTCATCCCCATCCCCTTCGTGGGCACCGCGATCGGCATCGCGGCGGGCATCGGCTTCGGCTACCTCTACGAGAAGACCATCCGCAAGCCCTTCGTGAACAACGTCCACAAGGCCATCACCTAAGATTCAGGCCTTCCCCCGCTTACAGGACGCCTGCTCGGGTATAAACCGATCAGGCGTCTTCCCATTCCACGTCCCTCAGGTGACCCCCCATGCCGAAGATTACCAACCAAGCATCCCTCCTGACCCCCTTCGCCAGGCCTCAAGGCCCCGAAGAGCAGGCGCCGGCAGCCAAGGCAGCACCCCCACAGCCGCGCCTGGCAGGCGATGCCCTGAAGCTCTCCTCGGCGCTCGCCCAGGCCTCGGTGCCGGTGAGCCCCCCGCCGCACCCCATGGCCAAGCTCGGCGGCACCGATTACTACCGGGCGCGCTACGAGGACTTCCAGCGCAGGCACCCGGGGATGGAAGCCCCCAGCTACTACCTCAACTACGGCGAGAAGTACGCCAAGCGCTTCACCGAGGAGCTCGCGCCCAAGCTCTCCCCGGCGGGGCAGGCCTGGCTCGCCCAGGCGCGCCTGAACCTCCAGGTGGCCATCGAGGCTCGCCTCAAGGCGGACCCCAGGGCCTTCGACCAGCTGGAGCTCGACGACGAGGCCTTCAAGCAGTTCGCCTACGACACCCACCCCGAGGCCTACCTGAGCGCCGGCATGGAGCGGTTGCCCCTCAAGGACCTGGTCCGCATCGGCCTGACCCCTGACACCAAGGACCTCTTCACGGTGATGGGCCTCGAGCAGGTGGCCGAGGTCGCTGCCGGCCTCGCGGCCGCCCACGCGAAGGACTACCTGGACAGGGGCCTCAAACGCCTCCCGAGCTGGATGACGACCTGAGAAAAAGCCGCCCCGTCGAGGGGCGGCTTTTCATTTACGGGGTCGCGGCCTTGGCGGTGTTGAAGCGCTGCATCGCCTCGGTGAAGCCCTGGCGAATGGCCGTCTCGACCGCTCCTACCGCGTCGTCGAGCCCCAGCTCCAGCAAGGGCAGCTCGTCGGGGCGGAACTTGCCGAGCACGAAGGACGTGGTCGAGGCCCCGGGCGGCAGCGGCCCCACGCCCACCCGCACCCGAGGGAAGGCCTGGGTGTTGAGGCACGAGATGGTCGACGAGACGCCGTTGTGGCCGCCCGCCGAGCCCGTGGTCCTCACCCTCACCGTCCCGCACGGCAGGGCGAAGTCGTCGTAGACGACGATGAGGTCGTCGGGCGTGAGCTTGTAGAAGTGCAACACCTTCTGGATGGAGCGGCCCGACAGGTTCATGAAGGTGAGGGGCTCGACCAGGATCACCTTCTCGGTGCCCAGCCGACCCTCCGCGATCATCGCCTCGAAGCGCGGCTCGTGCTTGCCGTCGACGCCCATCGACCTGGCGAGGCGCTCGATGACCATGAAGCCCGCGTTGTGGCGGGTCTCCTCGTACTGTTTCCCCGGGTTCCCGAGGCCGACGACGACCTTCATGGCCTACTCGAACAGGGTGCTGACCGACGCGTCCTCGTGGATGCGCAGGATCGCCTCGCCCAAAAGGCCCGCCACCGAGAGGACCTTGATCTTGGAAACCTGCTTCTCGATAGGCAGGGGGATCGTGTTGGTGATGATCAGCTCGGAGAGGGGCGAGGCCTCGATCCGCTCGATGGCGGGCCCCGAGAGGACGCCGTGAGTGCAGCAGGCGTGCACCTCGCGCGCGCCCCGGGCCATCAGGAGCTTGGCGACCTCGGTCAGGGTGCCCGCCGTGTCCACCAGGTCGTCGAGGATGACGCAGGTCTTGTCCTTGATGTCGCCGATGATGTTGAGGACCTCGGCGGTGTTGTGCTTGGGACGGCGCTTGTCGATGATGGCCAAGGGAGCGTCGAGCTTCTTGGCGTACGAGCGGGCGCGGGCCACGCCGCCCACGTCGGGCGAGACGACGACCAGGTCCTCGAAATTCTTCTTGCGGACGTAGTCCACCAGCACCGGCGAGGCGTGGAGGTGATCCACCAGGATGTTGAAGAAGCCCTGGATCTGCGGCGCGTGCAGGTCCATGGTGAGCACCCGGGTGGCGCCAGCGGTGGTGAGCAGGTCGGCGACCAGCTTGGCGGTGATGGCCTCGCGGCCCTGGGCCTTGCGGTCCTGGCGGGCGTAGGCGTAGTAGGGGATGACGGCCGTGATCGAGTGGGCCGACGCGCGCTTGAACGCATCGAGCATGATCATCAGCTCCATCATGTTGTAGTTGACCGGGTGGCAGATGGGCTGCACCAGGAAGACGTCGGCCCCGCGCACCGAGTTCTGGATCTGGACGTAGATCTCGCCGTCCGAGAAGTTCGCGATCTTGATGGCCTCGATCCCGGTGCCGAGGTAGGTGGCGACCTCTGCGGCGAGCTCGGGGTTGGCCGAGCCCGAGAAGATCTTCATGGTTCGCTGCGGGATGTGGATCCGCTCGCCGCGACTGGAAGTGAGAATGGTGGTCTGCTCCGTCATTGCTTGATGCCCTTTCGCTGCATGGCCCAGCCGAGCTTCACGGCCTGGCGGGCACGCCCAAAAGCGAGCGCACCGTCGGGCACGTCTTGGGTGATGGTGGAACCTGCCGCCGTGTAGGCGTCAGCGCCGATCTTCAGGGGAGCCACGAGGGTGTTGTTGGAGCCGACGAAGCTGCCCGAGCCGATCTCGGTGCGGTGCTTGCGCTCCCCGTCGTAGTTGCAGGTGATGGTGCCCGCCCCGATGTTCGCCTTGGCGCCGACCGTCGCGTCGCCGATGTAGGAGAGGTGCGAGGCCTTGGCGCCGTCGCCGAAGACCGAGCCCTTGACCTCCACGAAGTTGCCGATCCGGCACCGGGACCCGATCTCGGCGCCGTTCCTGAGGTGGGCGAAGGGGCCGACGATGGTGCGATCGCCCACCATCGACTCCGAGAGGTAGGACTGGAGGATGGTGACCTCGTCGCCCACCTGGGCGTCGATGAGCTGGCTGTGCGCCCCGACGAGGCAGCCGCTGCCCACGCGGGTGCGGCCGTGGAGCTGGACGCCCGCTTCGACCACCGTGTCCTCGCCGAGGGTGACCCGCGGCCCGATCCAGGTGGTGTGGGGGCTCTCGATGGTCACTCCGGCCTCGAGCCAGTACCGCGCGGCGCGCTCCTGGTAGGCCTGAGCCAGCGCCACCAGCTCGAGCCGGGTGTTGACCCCCGCGACCTCGATCGGATCGTCGGTGGCGTGGGCCGCGACGACCAGGCCCTTGGCGTTGAGCGCGGTCACCGCGTCCGGCAGGTAGTACTCGCCCTGGGCGTTGTCGTTGCCGATGCCCTCGAGGGCCGAGACCAGCTGGGGCCAGCTCGCGAGGTAGACCCCGGCGTTGACCTCGCCGATGGCGCGCTCGGCGTCGGTCGCGTCCTTGTACTCGACGATCCGCGAGAGGTGGCCCTCGGAATCCCTGACGATGCGGCCGTAGCGCGAGGGGTCCTCGGGCCTGAAGGTGAGCACCGTCAGCGCGGCGCCGGCCTCGCGGTGAGTCGAGAGCATCGCGTGGAGGGTCTCGGGGCTGAGCAGCGGCACGTCGCCGCTCAGGATGACCACCTCGCCCGAAAAGCCCGCGAGCGCGGGCGAGGCCTGGAGCACCGCGTGGGCGGTGCCGAGCTGCTCGCGCTGCTCGGCGGTCTGGACCGCATCGGGCAGGGCCGCGCGGACCGCGTCGGCGCCGTGGCCGACGATGACCACGGTGCGCGCGACGCCGAGGCGCTCGACGGTCGAGAGGACGTGCCCGATGAGGGGCTCGCCCGCGATCCGGTGGAGGACCTTGGGCAGGGCACTCTTCATCCGAGTTCCCTTTCCGGCGGCGAGGATCAGCGCGGTGAGCTGGGAAACGTCGTGCGATGTTTCGGGCATCGAGGCTCTTTCTCTCCTTCACAAGAGGGCACAGGTGGGGTCCTATTCTAGCATCTGGCCGTCGGGCTGGACGTCGGGTTCATCGTCCTCCTCGGGCTCTTCCAGGTGCAGGTCGCGCAGGCGCTGCTTGGACTTGCGGCGCGAGTCGTCGCGCGCCCCCGCGCTCAGGCGGATAAGCTTGGTCTCGCCGCCGCCGGCCGCCGCCTTGTGCTTGACGGCGCCCTCGTTCTTGGTGCTGGTGGCGGCCAGGCGTGCCTCGGTGGCCTCGAGCTCCTCGAGGAAGCGCAGGTAGCTCAGCTGGCGGCTCTCGGCGACGTTCGAGCGCTCGGCGACCGCGCAGCCGGGCTCGCCCCGGTGAAGGCAATCGGGGAAGCGGCAGTCGGGGATGTGCGGGGCCATCTCGGGGAAGAGCCAGCCGAGCTGGGTGGGATGCAGCGCCCCGAAGCCCAGGTGCGAGTAGCCGGGGGTGTCCGCCACGAAGGCGGTCTGGCCGTTGCTCTCGAGGGCGTAGAGCGAGGCGTAGGTGGTGGTGTGGCGGCCCCGGTGGATCTTGGCGCTGACCTCGGCGGCCTTGAGGGCGAGGCCAGGCTCCATGGCGTTGAGCAGCGACGACTTGCCCACCCCCGAGGGACCGGCGAAGACCGTCTCCTTGCCAGCCAGGAGCTCGCGCAGGGGCGCGACGTCCCTTCGCTCGGCCGAGACCGTCACCACCGGGTAGCCGATCGCGCGGTAGGGGGCGACGAGCGCCTCGAGCGCCTCGATGGAGAGCAGGTCCGCCTTGTTGATGGCGATCGCGCTCTCGATCCCGCTCTGGGCGACCAGCACCAGGAAGCGATCGAGCAGCATCGGGTTGAAGGCGGGACGGTCGGCCGAGAAGACCAGGACCGCCTGGTCCACGTTGGCGATGGGCGGCCTGGGCAGGAGGTTGAAGCGGGGCAGGACCTCGGCGACGGTCGCCGTGCGGTTGGCCGGGTCGATCTCCTCGATCACGACGCGATCGCCCACGTGGATGGCGACCCGCTCCTTCTTGAGGCGGGCGCGCGGCAGGCACATGTAGTCCTCGCCCTGGTAGCGGACGGTGTAGTAGTTCGTGATCCGCCGGATCACGACCCCCGCGTCCGGCCCCCAAGCGCGCTCGGTCATTCGGCCACGGGCTCCGGCGTCTTCATGCCCTTGAGCAAGGGCACGATCTCGCCCGAGGCCTTGAGGGCCTGGCGCCGCAGCTGGCCGCAGGCGGCCGAGATGTCCGCGCCGCGCTCGACGCGCACCGTGACGGGGAAGCCCGCCGCCTCGAGCACCGAGCGGAAGGCCTGGATGGCCGCAGGCGAGCTGGGTCGGAACTGCGCGTCGGTGGCGTTGAAGGGGATGAGGTTGACGTGGCAGTGGATGCCCCTGAGCCAGTCGGCGGTCTGTCTGGCGAGCTCGGGGGTGTCGTTGACCCCGTCGAGCATGACGTACTCGATGGTCAGGCGTCGGCCCGTGCGCTCGGTGTAGTCCTGCACCGCCTCGCGCAGCACCGAGAGCGGGTACTTGCGGTTGAGGGGCACCAGAAAGTCGCGCAGCGCGTCGTTGGGGGCGTGCAGGGAGAGCGCGAGAGTGAGCTGGAGGTCCTCGTCGGCGAGCTGCTTGATCCCAGGCACCACCCCCGAGGTCGAGACCGTCAGGTGCCGCATGCCGATGCCCACCTCCTCGTTGAGGAGGCGAAGGGCCTTGAGGGTGTTGGCGTAGTTGAAGAGCGGCTCGCCCATGCCCATGAAGACGACGTGGGAGACCCGCTCGCCGGTCCGGCGCTGGATCTCGAGGACCTGGGCGACCATCTCTGCGGGCGAGAGGTGGCGCTGGAAGCCTGAGAGGCCGGTCTCGCAGAAGGCGCAGGCCACCGCGCAGCCGATCTGGGTCGAGATGCAGACGCTGGTGCGGCCGTCGCTCGGCATGAAGACGCTCTCGATCATGCCGCAGCCGTGGGTGTCGAAGAGGAACTTCTGGGTGCCGTCAGTCGCCTCTTGCACCCGGGTCACCTCGAGGGCCCCGGTGCCGTGGCCCGCCTCGGCGAGCTTGGCCCTGAAGGCGGCGGGCAGGTCGCTCATGGCCGCAAGATCGGTCTGGCTCTTCTGGTAGAGCCAGGTTGCGATCTGCTTGCCCCTGAAGGGCTTCTCGCCGAAGGACTCGGCGAGGGTCTTGAGTTCCTGGGTCGTCAGACCCGCCAGTTCAGCCATGCTTGCGCTCCAATCGCGCGATGAAGAAGCCCTCGACCCCATGCTTGCTCGGCAAGAGCTGGATCATGCCGTCCTCGGCGTCGCCCCGCCACGCCTCCGGCAGGTAGGGCCGGACGTCGCCCGGGACGAAGTCGGCGTGCGCCGAGAGGAAGTCCCGCACCACCTGCTGGTTCTCCGCCGGGTTGATGGTGCAGGTGGCATATACCATCACCCCGCCTGGCTTCAGGGCCTTGGCGGCGTTCGCGAGGATCGCCCCCTGCTCGGCCGGCAACGCGTCGACCTGCTCGGGCGTCTGGTGCCAGCGCAGATCACTCTTGCGGTAGAGCACGCCGAACCCCGAGCACGGCGCATCCACCAGGATGCGATCGGCGGCCTCGGCGATCGGCGCGGTGCCGTCCTGAGCCCGCAGGGTCACGATGTGCTCCGCAAGCCGCGTCGCGTTCTCGGCCACGAGCGAAAGGCGCCCCTCGTGCGGGTCGATGGCGATGACACGGCCCTCGTCGCGCATCAAGGCGGCCAGGTGGGTGGTCTTGCCGCCCGGGGCCGCCCCGATGTCCACCACGGTCTCTCCCGGCTGGGGATCGACCACGTGGCTCGCGAGCATGGCGGCCTCGCCCTGCACGTACCAGGTGCCCTCATTATACGCGGGGATCTGGCTCAAGGCCACGCCGTGCGGAAAGCGAATCCCGTCGCGCACCACCGGGCTCGGCTCGGCGTCGAGGGCCGCCTCGCGCAGCTGCTCGAGGAGGGTGTCGCGCGCGATCTTGAGGGTGTTGGCGCGCACGGCCATGGGGGTCGGGTGGTTGCTCGCTTCTGCGAGCTCGGCGGCGACGTCGAAACCGAAGGCCTCGACCCAGCGCGACACGAGCCAGTCGGGCAGCGACGCGCGCACCCCGATGGCGGCCACCGGCTCCTTGGCAGGGTCCGGCATGGGGATGTCGCGCCCCTCGCGCTGCACGCGCCTCAGGACCGCGTTGGTCAGCTTGGCCACGCCCGAGTGGCCGTAACGGTGCGCAAGCTTGACGGCCTCGTCGATGGCCGCATGGGCGGGGATGCCCGAGGTGTACAGGAGCTGGTACGCCCCCATGCGCAGGTTGTTGCGGATGGGGGCGGTGAGCTTGTCGAGACCGGTCCGGACGAAGGAGCCGAGGATGTGATCGAGGGTCCGGCGGCGGCGGACCGTGCCGTTGACCAGCTCGGTGATCAGGGCGCGATCGCGCCCCGAGATGCCGGTGAGGCCCTGCAGGGCCAGGTTGGCGAAGGCAGCGCGCTGCTCGACGTCGATGAGGATCTTCAGCGCCTGGGCGCGGGGCGTAAGGTGTGCCATGGTCTCCTGAAATGCAAGAAAGGCGGCACGTGCCGCCTTTCCAGCTTAGGGGTTTAGTTCGCTCGTTTCAAGGTCTCGGCCTCGATGAGGATGGTGCTGATGCCCAGCAGGTCCTTCTTTACCAGCTCGAAGAGCTCGCGCAGGGTGGGCTTGAGCGGAGCCTCGCCCGTCACCCACTTCCAGACGTAGGGGGTGAGGCGCTCCCACAGGAAGCCGAAGGGCAAGCCGCCCAGCCCCTCCGAGATCACGCCGTAGAGGATGGCCTTGACCAGCTCTTCCTTCTTGTAGCTGGCGCCCTCATGAGTCTTGGTGTACCAGTACCAGGCCTTGGCGCCCCCGTACAGCATCTTGGCGGCGACGTAGACGACCCGCACCGGGATCATCTTGGAGTCGGCGTCGTAGTCGAGGGTGGTGACGACCTCGCCCGCCCGGAAGGTGACCTTGCCGGTCTTGGGGGTCTGGGTGAAGTCGTAGCTGACGGCCTCTACGTCCTTCGTCTCCACCGTGACCACGGCACCCGCCAGGCGAACCTTGGCGCCGCCCTGCTTCATCTGCTCGGCGAACGCGGAAGCCAGCTCGACCCCGTTGCGGGTCGTGGCGCTCGCGCGGCTGGCGCCCGAGGCCCCGTCCTGCGAGAAGGAAGACGGCACGGCGACGCCGCACCCGGTCATGGAGACCATCGCGAGGCTGGCCGCGAGGCCGAGGCAAAGTCCCTTGTGGCGCAGTCGGGTCATGATCCGGGTCACCTCCTCTTGAAAGGCAGTCGGTCCGTGGGTTACGCTAAGATTTCAGCTCTTTACTTGAACTTAATCTAAACATAACTATATCAAGCGAGAGGAGGCTTGGCAAGATGCTGCGAATCTGTTTGGTCGAACCCGAGATCCCACCCAACACCGGCAACGTCGCCAGGCTCTCGGCGGCGCTCGCCGTGCCGCTCCATCTGATCGAGCCCCTGGGCTTCGACGTGTCGGAGAAGGCGGTGAAGCGCGCGGGGCTCGACTACTGGGAGCACGTCAAGCTCCAGGTGCATCCCGGCTTCTCGGAGTTCGTTCGGGCCACCAGCCCCACCCGGTTGATCTACACCTCCTCGAGCGCCGAGACGCTTTACACCGAGGTGGAGTACCAACCGGGTGACTGCCTGGTCTTCGGCAAGGAGACCTCGGGCCTGGATCCCAAGATCTGGAAGGATCTCCCGGGAGTGGTGGTGCGGATCCCGCACTGGGGGCCGGTGCGCAGCCTGAACCTCTCCAACGCGGTGGCCGTCGTCGCCTACGAGGCCATGCGCCAGCTGCGCGAAAGGGGGGACGTCCCCCCGCCCGTTCCACGGGCCGAGGACCGTCCCCCCACGACTTCCTACGAGCGCCTCAAGCGGCGCTCTCCCTGATCAGGGCTTCAGCTTGCGGATCTTGCCGACGCCGTACTCCGAGAAGTAGACGTCTCCCGCCTGGGTCATGTAGACCCCGTCGGGCGCCGAGATTGGCACCTGCCGGGCCTCGGTGCCCTCGGCGATCGGCGTCGCGCCGTCGGGTGGCTGCCAGTTGCCCGCGATGGTGGTGATGACGCCCTGGGCGTCGATGCGCCGGATGGCATAGTTCTGGGTGTCGGTCACGATCAGGTTGCCCACCGCATCCACCGTCACCGTGGTCGGCCCGTTCAGGGTGGCCTGGGTGGCAGCGCCCCCGTCGCCCAGGGGGGTGTCGCCGAAGGGGTTCGGGTAGTAGCCGTAGACCTTGGGGTCGTTGGTGGCCTTGCCCGTCCCCGCGACCGTGGTGATCACCCCGGTCGCCAGATCCACCGCGCGGAGGTTGTTGTTGTCGGTGTCGACGATGATCAGGCGCCCCGTCTTGTCGAAGGCGAGCCAGTTGGGGCTCGAAAGCTTGGCCTGGGTGGCGGGCCCCCCGTCGCCGCCGTTGCCGCCCTCGCCGGTGCCGGCCACGACGGTGATCGTCTCGGTCTGGGCGTCCACCTTGACGACCCGGTGCCCCGCGTACTCCGAGATGTAGAGGTTGCCCTCGGCGTCGTAGACCAGGCCCTGGGGGCCCTTCAGGTTGGCGTCGCGTGCCGGCACCCCGTCTACAACCTCGAGCTCCCCACCGCCCGCGATGCGGTGGATCCGGCCCTGGGCATCGATCATCCGGACCTTGCCCGGGATGTCATTCGATGAGAAGCCGTACTCGGAGAAAACCAGGCTCGAATCCGGGCCGGCCACGATGGCGTAGGGCTTGGCGAGCTCGGCGTCGGTTGCAGGCCCCCCGTCCCCGGCCTCGCCGGGGTTGCCCGTACCAGCGACGTTCTCGATGATCCCCTCGGGGGTCACCCGCCGTAGTCGGTGGGCCTTGTAGTCCGCCACGTAGACGCTGCCGTCCGGGGCCTGGAAGACGCCGGTGGGCGAGTCGAGCTTGGTCTGGAGGGCGGGCGCCCCTGGATCCGGCTCGCCCTTCACGCCGATCCCCGCCACCGTGTAGAGGTGGTAGGCCTCGGGGGTCTGGGGCGGCGCCACGCTGGGGTTGGGCGCGGGTGTCGGCTGGACGCCCGCGCCGGGCACGACGACCGGCGGGGTGGGGCCCGGCCCGGGGGTCGCACCGGTCGGGGGGGCTTGCCTGCAACCCGCCAGGGCGATGGTTCCAGCCAACAGGACCCCAGCCAGCAGGCGCAATGGATGGTCGTACATGGTCTTCCCTCATCCTCTCGGACAACTGCTTCCAGACAAGGAAGCTTAAAGCCCTGGGATGAAGGGGGCATGGCCCCGGCATTGAGGGAATGTTGCGCCGTCTACGGCAGCTTGCTGAGGTCGATGCGGCCGTAGCCGAACTGCTCGGTTCGCCCGCGGGTGCCCAGCGGATCGACCGCCTGGGCGAGCGCGGCCTGGACCTGGGAGGGGGTCCAGCCGGGATGGGCGGCGTAGAGGACCGCCGCCGCCCCCGCCACGACCGGGGCGGCCATGCTCGTGCCGCTGAGGCTCTTGTAGCCGCCGGCGAGGAAGGTCGAGAAGATGCCGTCCCCCGGAGCCGCCAGGAAGACCTCGCCGCCGTGGTTGGAGAAGCTCGCCAAGTGCTCGACCCCGCGCTTGGAGGTGGCCGAGATGGCGAGCACGCCGGGGGAGTTGGCGGGTGAGCTGACCGGCCCGTTCTGGTTGCCCGCCGCGGCGATCACCGTCGCCCCGTGCTCGTTGGCGTACTTGACCGCCAGGTCGAAGATGGGATTGCGCTTGGTCGAATCGCTGCTGAAGCTGAGGTTGAGGACCTTGGCCCCCGCGTCGACCGCGTACTTGATCCCGGCGGCCGCCCCGAAGTCGGTCCCGCCCGCGTGGTCCATGACCTTGATGGCCAAGAGGCGAACGTCCCAGGCGACCCCCGCCACGCCGATCCCGTTGTTGCCCGCCGCCCCGATGAGGCCCGCCACGTGCGTCCCGTGCCCGTCGCGGTCCATGACGTCCTTGTTGCCGTCCTTGAAGTTGTAGCCGATCGCCACCCGTCCCTGGAGATCGGGATGGTTGTAGTCGATGCCGGTGTCGATCACCGCCACGGTCACCCGGCTCGCGTCGATCCCGCGGCGCCAGAGGGCGCGCGCGTTGGTGACCCCGTCCCCGAAGCCCCACTCGCTGTTGAAGTAGGGATCGTTGGGGGTCAGCCCCCCGAACGGATCGAAGGCGAGCGCCCGGGGCCTGGGGACGGCATCGACCGAGCGGTTGGGGGCGATGAGGGCCACCGCCGGGTGGGTCTGGTAGGCGCGGATCGCCTCGTCGACCGTGACTCCGCTCGGCAGCCTCAGCATGCGCAGGGGGGTCGAGAAGTCGAGGGCGCCGAGCACCACGGGCTGGCCCCCGCCGAGAGCGGGCAGGGCCTCGACGTCGTAGCCCGGCTTGAGGCCCACGATGAGCTGCCCGTCCTCGGCCCTGACCCCGGCGCGCAGGCCGAAGGCCGTCATGGGCGTGAGCGTCGCCCCCGGGTCGGGGGCCCCGATCCCCGGGGCGACGCTCGCGCATCCCCCGCCCTGGGCGATCGCCCCCGCGCAGAGGGCAAGCAACACGCACCAGCGACCTAAAACGAATGCAGTCGGCATCAGCGTCCTCCCGCCCGGCAAGCGACACCCCACAGTCTAGGGTCAGAGGCCGTCGAGCGCTTCGGCGCGTTCGACCAAGAGCTTGGGGGAACACGATGCTCGCTCGCTGGGGGGCTTGCGCCCCCTCGCCGGATGGATTAAGTTTAACTTTAATTTAAACTTATTTAAGTTTGGATCGCCCGCGTCCCCCCGAGGAGGTTCCCTTGCGCCAGGGTCATCGCACCATCGCCCGCCTCTTGGCCCTCGTCGGGACGCTCGCGCTTTCGGGCTGCAGTCTCGGCGGCACGACCGGCCCGAGCCCCGAGGCCTTCGCTCCCCTCAGCGCCCAGCGCCATGTCGACAAGGCGGGCGCCGTCCCGTTCCTCTGGGGCGTCTCGACGGCCGGCTTCCAGTGGGAGGGGCGCGAGGAGCTGAGCCAGTGGGCCCGGTGGGACCTCGCCGGAAAGACCGAGGAGCGCCGCAAGAACGCCGCCGACGGCCTCAATCGCTACGCCGAGGACCTGGACCTCACCCGAGGGATGGGCTGCAACGCCTTTCGGACCAGCATCGAGTGGGCGCGCATCGAGCCCCGCAAGGGCGAGTTCGACCAGGCGGCGATCGCCCATTACCGGCGAATGTTCACCGCCATGCGCGCGCGGGGCCTCACCCCCGTCGTCACCTTCATGCACTTCTCCTATCCCGCCTGGCTCGACGAGGAGGGCGGCTGGGAGAACCCCCAGGCGAGCGACGCCTACGCCCGCTTCGTGGACCGGGTGACCCGCGAGTACGCCGATCTGGTGGACTGGTACCTGACGTTCAACGAGCCGACGGTCTTCGTCGCGGGGGGCTACGTGAGCGGCCAGTGCCCCCCGGGCAAGAAGAACGACCTGGTCGGTGCGGCAATGGTCCTGAAGCACCTGGTTGCCGCCCACAACAAGGCCTACGACGTGGTGCACCGCAACGACCCGGTCGCGCGGGTCGCCTTCAACCAGTACTCGGCCTCCTGGCGCCTCTTCCCCAAGCGGGACCAGGCCGACGCGGGCGACGACTTCCTCGACGGGGTGCTCGGCACCGCCGATTCGCTGCCCAAGCTCGACTACATGGCGATCGACTACTACACCCGCCTGTCGCTGATGCCGTTCGAGCTTCCGCAGCCCTGGCTCTGGCCGGTCCACCCCCAGGGCTTCTACGACACGCTCAAGTTCTACCACCGCCTGACCGGAAAGCCGGTGCTGGTGGCCGAGAACGGCTACGCCAACGAGGACGCAAAGCCCCGCGCCGACGGCTGGAGCCGCGAGGCCTACCTGACGGCGCACGTGGAGCAGATGCAGCGGGCGGTCAAGGACGGCATCCCCGTGCTCGGCTACATCCACTGGTCGATCACCGACAACTACGAGTGGGGGTCGTACCGCCCGCGCTTCGGCCTGTTCTCGGTCGATTGCCGCAACGAGGACCAGCGCCGGATCCCGACGGAAGCAGCGAGCATCTACCGCAAGGTCATCGCCGCGGGCGGAGTCACGCGCGCCATTTCCCGGGAGGTGACCTACCCCGCGGGCTACGAGCCGCTCGTCAAGCCCTAGCCGCTCCCCCTCCCCCACGGGACGGACGCCCTGACAAGCGTCCGTCCCGTTCATGTGAGCGGTGAATCGCCACCTGCGGGATCCTTCGCTATAATGAGGTCGCGACGGCTCCGACGCGGTGCCGCCGCGCCGCTCGCGCTCCCACTCAGAAAGCCAGGTGTCGCCGAATGTCCAATCCCACGGCCGCTGAAACCCTCAAGCAGACCCCGCTCCACGGGGCCCACGTCGCCCTCGGCGCCCGCATGGTCCCGTTCGGCGGCTGGGACATGCCCGTCCAGTACAGCGGGATCATCGAGGAGCACCACGCGGTGCGCAAGGCCGTCGGCCTCTTCGACGTGTCCCACATGGGCGAGTTCTACGTCTCGGGCGAGGGCGCAGCCGCCTTTCTGGCGCGGATGGTGCCGGGCGACGTGCTCAACCTGCCGGTGGGCAAGTGCCTCTACACCCAGTTCACCCGCCCCACGGGCGGCGTGGTCGACGACACCATCATCTGCCGCTTCGCGGACCGCTTCCTGCTGGTCGTCAACGCCTCGAACATCGACAAGGACTGGGCCTGGCTCAGCGAGCACAAGCCCTTCGACGTCACCCTCGAGAACGAATCGCCCGAGACGGCCATGATCGCCCTGCAGGGCCCCCATGCCGAGGCCTTGATGCGCGAGGCCGCCACCCCCGGCATCGCCGAGCTTCCCTTCTTCGGGGTCGCCCTGGGCAAGGTCTTCGGGGTGGACGTTGCGGTGTCGCGCACCGGCTACACCGGCGAGGACGGCTTCGAGATCTACCTGCCCAACGCCTACGCCGAGCGCCTGTGGCACGGCTTCCTCGCCGCCGGCGAGTCCTACGGCATCCGGCCGGCCGGCCTCGGCGCCCGCGACACCCTTCGCCTCGAGGCGGGCCTGCCCCTCTACGGCCACGAGCTGAACGACGAGACCACCCCGGTCGAGTCGTCGCTCGCATGGACCGTCAAGAGCGAGGCCGACTACCTCGGAAAGGACGTCATCGCGCGCCAGAAGGCCGAGGGTGCGAGCAAGAAGCTCGTGGGCCTCACCATGCAGGGCAAGCAGATCGCCCGCGAGGGCTACTTGGTGTTCTCGGGCGATCGCCAGGTCGGCACCGTCGCGAGCGGAGCCCCCTCGCCCACCCTCGGGGCGCCCATCGCCACGGCCTTCGTCGCGGCGGACGCCGCCGGCCTCGGCACCACCCTCGAGGTCGAGATCCGCGGCAAGCGCTTCGGCGCCACCGTGGGCCGCACCGCCTTCTACAGGCGCGCCAAGGCCTAAATCGGCTATAATCCCGCAAGGCCGCGCGGGCTGCGCGGCCGTCACCGCAAGGGGCTCGCCCCACTTCAGGAGGATTCATCGCACTATGATCCCGCAGGATCTCAAGTACACCAAATCCCACGAGTACGTCCGCCTCTCGGGCGACGAGGCGACCATCGGCATCACGGACTTCGCCGCCGAGCAACTGGGCGACGTGGTCTTCGTGGAGCTGCCCGAGGTCGGCCGCGTCCTCAAGAAGGGCGAGTCCTTCGGCGTCATCGAGTCGGTCAAGGCCGTCTCGGACCTCTACAGCCCCATCGGCGGCACCGTCGTGGCGATCAACGAGAGCCTGAACGACGAGCCCTCGGCGATCAACGAGGACGGCTACGGCGATGGCTGGATCATCAAGCTCCAGGCCGCAAGCGAAGCGGACCTCGCCGACGCCCTCACCCCGGAGCAATACCAAGCCCTGATCGGAGCGTAAACCCATGTCCTTCAGCTACCTGCCCCACACGGAGGCCGAGCGCGCCGAGATGCTCGAGGCGATCGGCGTCGCCTCGATGGACGACCTGTACCAGGGAGTCCCCGAGCGCCTGCGCGACTTCTCC
Source organism: Pantanalinema sp. (assembly GCA_036704125.1). Taxonomy (NCBI): domain Bacteria; kingdom Bacillati; phylum Cyanobacteriota; class Cyanophyceae; order Leptolyngbyales; family Leptolyngbyaceae; genus Pantanalinema; species Pantanalinema sp. The sequence goes on from DATNQI010000064.1 coordinate 42,805, forward strand.
CTGGAAGCCATCCCCACGGCAAAGAGCGAGCTCGAGGTCACGCGCCTCCTGACGGACCTTGCCGGGGAGAACCGGTCGGCCAATCAGTTCGCCTCCTTCCTGGGGGCAGGGGCCCAACGCCGGTTTTCGCCCTCGGCGGTGGACTGGATCCTCCACCGCTCCGAGTTCCTGACCGCCTACACCCCCTACCAGCCCGAGGTCAGCCAGGGAACCCTGCAGGTCATCTACGAGTTCCAGACCATGATCGCCCAGCTCACGGGAATGGACCTCGCCAACGCCTCGATGTACGACGGCTCGACCGCCACTCCCGAGGCGGCCTTCATGGCCATGCGGGTCACCAAGCGCAACAAGGTGGTGGTGGCCTCGAGCGTCCACCCCGAGTACCGCGAGGTCCTTTCGAGCTACGCGGTCGGCCCCGGCCTCCAGGTCGTCCAGGCCCCCTTGAGCGGCGGCTTCATCGATCGCGACAGGCTCAGGGCGCTGATGACCGACGAGGTGGCGGGCCTGATCGTCCAGGTGCCGAGCTTCTTCGGCGGGGTCGAGGAGGGCCGCGAGCTCGCCGAGATCGCGCACGCCGCGGGCGCTCTCTTCATCGTGATCGCCGACCCCACCACCCTGGGGGTGCTCGAGGCCCCCGGCGCCTACGGCGCGGACATCGTGATCGGCGAGGCCCAGGCCTTCGGCAACCCCGTCAGCTTCGGCGGCCCCTACGTGGGCTACATGGCCTGCCGCGACAAGCTCTCGCGTCAGCTGCCGGGCCGCATCGTGGGCGCGACCGTGGACTCCAGGGGCCAGCGCTGCTTCACCCTCACCCTCCAGACCCGCGAGCAGCACATCCGCCGCGAGAAGGCCACGAGCAACATCTGCTCCAACCAGGCCCTCAACGCGCTGGCGGCCACCGTCTACATGGAGGTCATGGGCAAGGAGGGGATCTTCGAGCTGGGAAACGTGTCGATCCAGCGCGCCCACGCGCTCGCCGCGGCCATCTGCGAGGTGCCCGGCTTCTCGCTGGCGCTTCCCGGGCCCTTCTTCAACGAGTTCGTGGTCAGGAGCCCGCTTCCGGTGCCGGAGCTGCTCGGCAAGCTGCGCGAGGAAGGGATCCTGGGCGGGATCGCCCTCTCGGGCTGGTACCCCGAGCTCTCGGACTGCTACCTGGTGTCGGTCAACGAGCTGAACACGCCCGCCGACCTGGATCGGTACGTCGCGACCCTCAAGGCCCTGACCGCGAGCGCGGCCGTCGGCGCCCGCTAGAATCGAAAGAGGAACCATGGAAGCGCTCATCTTCGAGAAGAGCACGACCGGCCACCGCGAGGCCAAGCTGCCCGCGGCCGGCGTCGCCGAGAAGCCCCTGTCCGAGCTCCTCCCCGCGGGCATGATCCGCAAGGAGGCCCCGGCCCTGCCCGAAGTCACCGAGCTGGACGTCATGCGGCACTTCAACCGCCTCTCGCAGCTCAACTACTCCATCGACACCAACTTCTACCCGCTCGGCTCGTGCACGATGAAGTACAACCCCAAGGTCAACGAGCTGGCCGCGCGCCTCGACGGCTTCTCGGGCCTGCACCCCTACCAGCCCGCCGAGACGACCCAGGGCGCCCTCAAGCTGCTGCACGACCTCGAGAAGATGCTCGCCAACCTGACGGGCATGGAGCGGGTCACCCTCCAGCCCGCGGCCGGCGCCCACGGCGAGTTCACCGGCATCCTGATGATCCGGGCCTACCACGAGGCCCGGGGCCAGCAGCGCACCAAGGTGCTCGTCCCCGACTCGGCTCACGGCACCAACCCCGCCACGGCGGCGCTGGCGGGCTACGAGGTGGTCTCGATCGCCTCCAACGACCGGGGCCTGGTGGACGTCGACGACCTAAGAGCCCACCTGGGCCCCGACGTCGCCGCGCTCATGATGACCAACCCCAACACCCTCGGTCTCTTCGAGGAGGACATCCTCGAGATCGCCGAGCTGGTGCACGAGACCGGCGCGCTGCTCTACTACGACGGCGCCAACCTCAACGCCATCATGGGCGCCGTGCGCCCCGGCGACATGGGCTTCGACGTCATGCACCTCAACCTCCACAAGACCATGTCGACGCCCCACGGCGGCGGCGGGCCCGGGGCGGGCCCCGTGGCGGTCTCCAAGCGCCTGGTGCCCTACCTCCCCACCCCCACCGTGGAGTTCGCGGAGGGCCAGTACTTCCTGAGCTTCGATCGGCCCGAGTCCATCGGCCGGGTCCGCGCCTTCTTCGGCAACTTCGGCGTCCTGGTGCGGGCCTACACCTACATGGTGACCATGGGCCGCGACGGCCTCACCCAGGCGAGCCGGGACGCGGTCCTCAACGCCAACTACATCAAGGCCAAGCTCGAGGACCTGTTCGAGGTGCCTCACGATCAGCCCTGCATGCACGAGTTCGTGCTCTCGGGCGATCGCCAGAAGGCGAAGGGCGCCAACACCATGGCCATGGCCAAGCGCCTGATCGACTACGGCTTCCACCCGCCGACGGTCTACTTCCCCCTCATCGTCCACGAATCGATGATGATCGAGCCGACCGAGACCGAGTCCAAGGCCACCCTCGACAAGTTCATCGCGGCCATGCGCGCGATCGCCAACGAGGTCGAGACCGAGCTCGAGGTGGTCACGGGCGCGCCCCACACCTCGCCCATCGGCAAGGTGGACGAGGTGACGGCCGCCCGCAAGCCGAACCTCTGCTGGTCGTGCTAGCGAACTAGCGTCGCAATAAGCGGGGCAGGGAGAAGCTTCTCCCTGCCCCGCTTGGCGTCTTCGGGGCTAGCCGAACCAGCCCTTCTTGCCGATGTAGGTCGACTCCTTGCCCTGGAAGGCCCCCTTGACCGCGTCGATGACCTCGTCCTTGACCTTGGCCCGGTACAGGGCCCGCATGACGAGCTCCATCCGCTCGTTGGACTGGGAGAGGCGCTGGGCGAGGATGACCGAGAGCTTGATGCCGAACTCCGGATCCTCCTCGAAGAGGCGGCGGGCGTCCGGGAAGACGAGGAACTTGCAGGGGGCGGTCGCCTTGACGGTCGCCGTGCGGGGCGTGCGCAACAGCGAGCCGATCTCGCCCAGGTAGGCCCCCGCGGCGAAGGACGAATCGAGGCTCGCGACCTTGTCCTCGCCCACCAGGATGTCGACGGCCCCCTCCATCAGCATGAAGAGCTCGTAGGTCAGCTCGCCCTCGCGGAAGATCGACTGCCCCGTCCGGTACTCCCAGACCTCGGGCGGCTTGGCCGACTTGGGGCGGGCGTCGGCGATTGCCTCGGCCTGCTCGACCTCCTGGGCCTTCACGTAGGGGCTGTCCGGGACCGCCGCCTGGGCCTGCCTGGAGGCGGCCAGGCGCTGCTTCATGGCCGTGAGGGCCGATGAGACGTCGTGGGCCTCGAGCGCCGGCTCGCGGGGCTCGATGGGCTTTCGAACCTCGGATCCCGCCTCGAAGGGCAGCAGGTCACTCACGTTGAATCCTCCGGTGGGGCGGCGACGCCCGGTTAACGACCGTTAACATATACCCTTGGCGAAGCCAAGCTAGTCGTGAAGAAAGAGTGAAGAACGGAGATTCACCCCCAGAATCGCCACCACTTCTTGCGCGGCGCGGCGCCCTGGGCCTGAATGGCGCGGGCGAGCTCGTCGAGGATCCCCTCCGCGTCGTCGTCGTGATGGGTGATCTCGGTGGCGACCGCGGCCTCCAGGTCCAGCAGGCGACGCTGGAGCTTGCGAATCATCTCGTCCTTGGTCTCGGCATCGAGGCTCGCCTCGGCGGTGCGCGCCCGGTTCTCCAGAGCATCCAGGCGAGCAGCGAGGCCCTGGGCGCCGGGGGCCTCCAGGCGCAGGGAAAGGTCCTGGTTGGTGGCAAGGAGGTGTCGGTTCTCCTGCGAGAGGCGATCCAGGGCGATGCCCTGGGCCTTGACCAGGGCCTCCAGCTCGTCTTGACGTGACACCAGGGCCTTGATCACCTCCTTGATGTCCGGCCCGAAGGTCTCGGTCTCGGCAGCGACCATGGCGGGCCGGTTGAGGATGACCTTGATCTCCTCCAGGGGCAGGTTCTGCTGGCGATACGCCCGGATGATCTTGAGGTTGGCCAGGTCCTGGTCGGAGAGCAGGCATCGGCCCTGCTCGGTGCGCGCGAAGCTCAGCTCGAACTCTCGCTCGTAGCGACGAATCAGCGAGGCGGAGACCCCCAGCTTCTTGGCAGCCTCTGCCATCGAATAGCTCATCCGTCCGCTCCCTTTCTGCCGATACCGTTCGTCCGGCCTCGATTATAGCGTTTGGCCCCGAGGCCTGGCCACTATCCGCACGGAACAGCGACCGAGAGATGTGAATCTTGGGTGAACTTGTTCGTCCGATTCAACCCTCGGTTGCTCGGTTGGGCCGGGGTATCGTGAACCCATCAAAAATAAGTCATGCACGAGACCGATTCCAAGTCGCAAAGGAGAAACGAATGAACGCCAAGATGCTGCTGCTGGGGATGACCGCCGCCACCGTCGCGCTCACGGCCTGCGCCGTGGCCCCCGTCCAGACCCCAGCTTCGCTGCCTGACGCGGTCCAAAGCCTCGGCCAGGATACGCAGGTTTTCGACTTCAACGCGCCCGACGGCGGTCGGATCGTCATGGACCTGGCCAACACCGCGCCCTCGAAGGGTCGCCAGGTGCAGGCCTTCAAGGAAGACGTCGCCAAGTACGAGGTCCGCATCCACCGCCTCGACAACGGGCCGCATCCCATCAGCAATACGTTCACCGTCTTCGTGAACCCCGCGAACTCCAGCTCGGCGCGCGTCTGCTTCGACCGCCTTCAGCCGGGTAGCTACGAGCTGCTCATCTTGGCGCGAGACACCGGCGGGCAGGTCGTGAACGCCAGCGGCGGGGCGGACACCTTCGGCCCCTACCACGTCACCTCCGCGACGATGCTCCTCAGGTCGGTCACCCTCCAGCTGGAGGATACCTTCGTGACGCTCCCCGGCGGCGGCATCACCGAGGCCATCAAGGCCAACTCCGGCAACCTGGTGGCCAACGACGACGCGCTGACGAGCACCCCGACGAGCGTCGCCAACATCTCCGAGCCGGCGGGCGCGTTCGCCCCCTTGAGCAACCTCGTCGGCTTTGCCGGTGCCCTCGACGACGAGACGAGCCTGGACATGCACAACTCCGGGCTCAATGCCTCCAACAACCGCACCTACACCGCCTTTAGGACGAACCTGTCCGCCGGCGCGGGATCCGAGGAGTGGCTTGGCCCCAACAACGACATCCAGTGGGTCACGAACGACCCGCTCAATCCCCTCGGCGAGACGCTCATCGTCCGCTTCGGCAACCAAGGCGCCGTCATGAACCTCTACTTCGAGAAGATCGGGGGCGGCGCGGACCCCATCCGGCGCCTAAAGGCGATCTCGGACTTCTATCCGCTCAGTTCCAGCCCGTCGGTGTTCCGATTCGTCGATCCCGAGACGCAGGGGGCCGAAACCTTCTTCGGGACGGCCTTCCCCGCGCCGACCGGCATCGCCACGACCCGTTACCAGTTCCTCGCGGACGACGCCCCCCCCAACCACGTGCCCACGGTCACCCTCTACCTGGACAACAGCAACGGCAGCGGCATCGTGGGCATCACCATGCGCGATCCGTTCAACAGCGGCAAGCTGCTCC
>DATNQI010000065.1 GCA_036704125.1 Pantanalinema sp.
GAGTCGCTGATGGCAGCGGGTGCCGACTGGACGGCTCCCTCCTTTCTGGAGCTGCCGCAAGAGGTGCGAGCGGCACTCTTCTCGCCGCGAAACATCGGCTGATCACCCGAGCCTCCCGAAGACCGGCCAATATGAGCCACCGCATAGTTCAATGCGCCACGATTATTTATCTTGGTTAAATAAATGACGCGTGGCATCCCCGCCTTGAACGGCGCCAACGAAAGGCTGGTCTCCGATGACGATCAAACAAAAACTGCTGTTCCACGTGACCTCGGTCGCCGCCCTCATCGTGGGGTTCCAGGTGCTCTTCGGCTTCAGGATGAGCACCGCGACGGCCCTCTTCTGCCTCCTGCTGCTGGCGATCGATTTCGCGGGCGACTTCTGGACCCTGCTGTCCATCCGGCGCGACGTCCATGACGTCGTCGACACGATGGATGCCGTGAGCCACGGGCGCCTTCCCACGGGGATCCCCATCACCGGCGCGGGCGAGGTCGCCGACATGCAGCGCGCCCTGCGTCGCATGGTCGATAGCCTACGCGGGATCGTCAGCCACGTCCGCGCCTCGGCCCAGTCCGTCAAGGACGGGGTGAACCGGATCACCGCCAGCTCCGAGCAGACGAGCGAATCGGCCCACCGCCAGGCGCTGGCGGTGACGGCGACCACCAGGACCATGCGCGAGATGGCCGATTCGGTCCAGAAGGTGGCGAGCGACACCCACGCGCTGAACGGCAACGTCGACGAGACCTCCCGCTCGATCATGGACATGGCGGCCTCGATCCACCAGGTCGCCGACCACGCGGACGGCCTGATGGCCGCGGTGAACCAGACCTCGGCCAGCGTCGAGGAGATGGCGGCGAGCATCCATCACGTCGCCGCCAATGCCGCCGAGGCGAACCGCATGGCTGAGCGAGCGACCCTGGCCGCCCAGGAGGGGCAGGAGGCCGTCGGGCAGACCGTGACCGGCATGACCCAGATCGAGGGGGCCATGGAAGAGGTCCTCGGCCTGATCGATCGCCTCGGCGATCGATCGACCCAGATCGGCGACATCATCGAGGTGATCGACGACATCGCCGATCAGACCAACCTCCTGGCGCTCAACGCGGCGATCGAAGCGGCGCGAGCGGGAGATCACGGCCGAGGCTTCGCCGTGGTCGCCGACGAGGTCCGCAAGCTGGCTGAACGCTCGTCCAGCGCCGCCGGCGAGATCGGCCAGCTGATCAAGGGAATCCAGCAGGAGACCCTGCAGGCGATCCAGGCGACGCAGCGCGGGAACCAGGCGACGCAGGCCGGCTCGAAGCTGGCTCACCGGGCCGGGGACGCCCTCGCCACCATCGTTCAATCGGTAGAGCACGCCTCCTCGTCGATGGCGCAGATCGCCGGCGCGACCCAGGAGCAGCAGAAGGCCACCGACCTCATCATCGCGGCGGTCCAGCACATGAGCGCGCTCACCCAGCAGGTGATGGACGGCGCGCACCTGGAGGAGCAGGAGAGCCGGAAGATCACGCAAGCCATCGACTCGATGGTCCGCCTGACCCGGCACATCGCCCAGAGCACCGCCGCTCAGGAGCAGGATGGCCGCCGCGTCACCGGCGAGGTCGCGAACATCGACGACGCGGCCCAGGAAGCCGTCAACGCCAACCGACTCATCAACGCCTCGGCCGTCCAGCTGGATCGGCAAGCCCAGACCCTTCTGGAGGCGATCAGCGTCTTCAAGGACGCGGCCCTTGCTGACGGCGAGCGCCGCGCCGACCTCGGCACGTCCTCTGTGGTAGAATCGGTTCTAGATAGGACAAAACAAGCCGCGACGACCTGATGCGAACCCCGATCTTCCCCCATCCCGTTTCCCGCCGGGCGAGACGCTTCCTTCGCCGGATCGACCTGGATCGCCCGGGTGCGATCTACGGCCTGAGAATCGCCGTCACCGCCTGGGTCGCCTTCAGCCTGGCGTCCCTGTTCCATGTCCAGAACGCCTACTGGGCCGCCATGGCGGCTTGGATCGTCATGCAGCCGACGCGCGGCATCCTGGTCGAGCGAGGCCTCTATCGCATCGCCGGCACGCTCATCGGCGCCGCCGTCGGCTTCGAGATGCTTCACTTGCTGCATCAGGGGTATGCCCTGGTTTTCGCCCTCGGCGCATGGATGGCCGGATGCGCGGCGATGACCTACGTCTTTCGCCGCGTCCAGTCGTACGGCGCCCTCATCGCCGGGATCACCGCCCTGGTGGTCGTCGCGCCGGCCATCCAGGGGGGTGCCGAGACCCTCGAGATCGCCGTCTCGCGCACGATCTGCACCTTCATCGGGGTCGCGGTCGCCATCGTCGGCGGGATGCTCTTCGTCCCGGTTTCGCCTCGCCCCGCCTTCCTGGCTCGCATGCGGGGCGTCGCCAGCGGGGCGGTCGCCTTCGCCGCGCACGCGCTGGGTCCCCACGGAGCGGCGAGCACGCGGGAGATGGCGCGCACCCTGATCCAGGAGATGGCCGAGCTCGAGCAGGCTCAGCTCGTCAACACCGCGGGCACCCGCCACGGCCAGCAGCGCGTTCACCACTTCAACGCCTTCATCGGGACCTCGCTGGAGGTCATGGCCGCGGCGCTGGCCGCCCGAAGCTTCCCGCTGCCCCCCTCAGCGGATCGCGCGCCTCTGCTCGCCGCCCTGAAGGCGATGGCCGCGCACCCGAGGCGCCCACAGCCCGAAGCCCCTTCGCTCGCGATCAGCGATGCCGCGATCACGCTCGCCAGGGGATTCGACGACCGGCTGGCGACCTCCCTGGCGGAGCTGCTCTCCACCGAGGCCGACGTCCTGTCCGGCGAGGCCGACACCCCCGTCGAGCGCTTCCGCCACGCCCCGATGAAACCCGACAAGGACTGGCAGTCCGCGAGCGTCGCCGCCGTGGCGTGCGCACTCTCGGTCTGGACGGTCGGATCGCTGGCGGTCTGTTCCGGATGGGCCTATGCCTCGCTGGCCACCCTGGGGGTCGGCAACTTCGTGATGATCCTCTCCACCATGGACCGGCCGCAGCTGGTGGCCCCGAAGATCTTCCAGGGGGTGGTCGCCGGGGTCCTCGTCGCGACGCTCTTTCGCCTCTTCCTCTTGCCCCATGCGACGTCCACCCTCGACGTCATCGCCATGGTCATCCCCTTCATGCTGCTGGGCGGCCTGGCGAAGGCGAGTCGCGCCATCGCGGCCCAGGCCACGGAATCGAACATGCTGTTCATGCTGGCGGGGCAACCCTTCGTGGGGGCGGACACGTCGAGCGGGCCGGTCCTCGAAGGGGCGCTGGCCCTCGTCATGGCCATCGCCGCGGTCAGCTTGGGCTTCATGATCCTGCCGCGCGATCCCGGAAGGCGCGTTCGTGCGCTCGTTGACCTGATCGTCCGCGATCTCGAGCGCCTGGCCGATCTGGCCACCGAGCCCGGCGATCGCTGGCGCCCCCTGATGGCCCACCGACTCGTCCGGCTGACGGTGCACCTCGGCCGGCTCGACAACTTGCGCAGCATCGCCGCCGAGGACGTGCTCTCGGCCCTCAACCTCGCCCACGCGGTGCTCGATCTGCGCGAGGCCCTCTCGCGGCCGGACCTCGACGAGGCCGAACGCGCGAGCATCGAAAGCGTGGTGCATGCGCTGCGGAGCCTCTCGAGCGAGCCTACAGCCCTGGCCGACGTCATGAACGCCTCGCTGCTGCGCCTGAGCCCCGCCGCTTCCGACCCGGCGCAGAAAAGAGCGACCCGCAGCGCCGTCCTTGGCGCCATGACCCGCGCCTCGAGCGCGCTCGAGCAAGGCGCCGTCCTGCTGCTGAGGCCCGCGGTCGCCTGAGGCCTTCGGGAGTCCGCGCCGCTACCACACCCCGGGCAAGAGCCGGAACGGCACCGCCCTCGCGTAGTCCGCGTAGCCGGGAAGCTCCCGCTTCAGGAGTGCATCCTCCCGGACCGTCCGCCTCAGCATGGCCACGAGCATGACGAGGCAGGGGGCCATGGCCCACCAGGATCCGAGGAACAGAGGGCTGCCGAGGATGCTCAGGATCCCCGCCGCGTACCCCGGATGCCGCATGTAGTGGTACGGCCCCTGGGTGACGACGACCTGGCCGCGATCGCGCTGGATGCGGATGACCGACGAGAAGAAGCGGTTCACCCCCATCGCCCAGGCGCCCACGGCGAGCCCCGCCGCGTAGGCGATCGCCCCCAGGGCCTGCAGCGCGACCGGCACCGTGTCCGACCAGTGGAAGCGCCCCACGTCGAGGCACGCGATCGCCAGGTGCATGACGTAGGCGAGCCCCATCACCCACACCCCGCTCCAGTCGTGGCCGCCGGGGCCGGGGTGCAAGCGCTCGCGGGCGAGGTCCGGGTCGATCACCAGGCCGAGCACGAGCGCCTCGATCCCGGTCAGCACCATGTAGCCCCAGAGGTTCGGCAGCTCCCAGCGGCCCGCGCATCCGAACATGAGCGCCGCCAGGACGACGGTCCCCAGGAGGCTGATAAGCACGACCTTCGTTCTGTCCATGCCTCGATTCAAGCGCCGGGCCGGGGGGAGGCGCCACGGCCGGAACGGAGAAAAAAACGGTAAAATGGGAGGGTCCGCTTCAAGGAGGGTCCATGCAGTCCACGCGTCCCAGCCCCGCCGAGCGCTTCGACATCGAGGCCACCCTGCGAACCCTCTACGACGCCCTCAAGGACCTGGACGCGGGCCAGGTCGCCTCCTACATCCCCGAGCTCGCCAAGGCCTGCCCCGACTGGTTCGGCATCAGCCTCTGCAGCCCCGACGGCCGGATCTTCGAGATCGGCGACGCCCGGCAGACCTTCACGATCCAGTCGATCTCGAAGCCCCTGGTCTACGGCCAGGCCCTCGACTCGCTCGGACGCGCGTTCGTCGCCTCGCGGGTCGGGGTGGAGCCCACCGGCGATGCCTTCCACTCGATCATCACCCTGGAAGAGACGTCCAAGCGCCCGCACAACCCCATGGTCAACGCCGGCGCCATCGCCATGACGAGCCTGATCCAGGGGGCGACGGCCACCGAGCGCCTCACGCGCCTGCTCGGCACCTTCGAGCGCTACGTCGGGCACCCGGTCGCGCCGGACATGGCCACCTACACCTCCGAGCGCAGCACGGGGCACCGCAACCGCGCGATCGCCCACCTCATGCTCAACTTCGAGATGATCGAGGGCAACGTCGAGGAGCAGCTCGACCTCTACTTCCAGCAGTGCGCGGTGCTGGTGGATTGCCGCGATCTCTCGGTCATCGCCGCGACGCTCGCGAACCGCGGCGTCAACCCGCTCACCGGCGAGCGCGCCGTGCGCGAGGAGCACGTGCGGGACCTCTTGAGCGTGATGTTCACCTGCGGCATGTACGACTACGCGGGCGAGTGGGCCCACGAGGTCGGCTTCCCCGCCAAGAGCGGGGTGGGGGGCGGGATCCTCGCGGTCGTGCCCAATCGCTGGGGGATCGGCGTCTTCTCGCCGCGACTCGACGCGCGCGGCAACAGCGTGAGGGGGATCGAGCTCTGCAAGGCGCTGTCCAGAGAATGGCGGCTCCACCTCTTCGAGCCGCTCACGCCCTGAGGCCTCAGCCCTCGATCGCCGGGACCGTGAACCAGAAGGTGCTGCCCCGGCCGGGCTCGCTCGTCACCCCGATGGTGCCGCCGTGGGCCTCGATCAGGGCCTTGCTGATGCTCAGGCCGAGGCCCGTGCCGCCCTTGGCGCGACCGCTCTCGAGCTGACCGAAGCGCGTGAAGAGAGTCGGAAGGTCCTCGCGCGCGATGCCCTCTCCCGAATCGACGACCTCGCACCGGATCGCGCCGCCCTCGCGCCTCGCGCTCAGGTGGATGGTGCTGCCTCCCGGCGTGAAGTTGATGGCGTTCTGGATCAGGTTCGACAGGACCTGGCCGATGCGCTGGCGATCCAGGCGCGCCGGCAGCGGGTCGCTCACCCCGTCGAGCTCCAGCCGGATCGCCTTCTCCTCGACGAGCGGGCGGAAGCTCTCGGCGATACTCCTGACCTTGTAGGCGAGATCCGCCTCCTCCAGGCGCAGCGAGAAGGTTCCCGCGTCCAGCCGGGCGAAGTCGAGCAGGTCGCTCACCAGGTGCTCGAGGCGGTGAACCCCCCGCTCGATCTGGTGGACGAACTCCTGCTGGGCGGGAGTCAGCTCGCCGCCGATGCCGTCGGCCAGGAACTCGGCGTAGCCCTTGATCGAGGTCAGGGGCGTGCGCAGGTCGTGGGTCACGGCGTTAACGAAGTTGGTCTTGAGGCGATCGAGTTCCTTGGCGGCATGCGCCTCGGCGCGGGCCTCCTCGGCTTGCTTGCGCTCGCTGATGTCGATCAAGGTGGCGGCGACGCCGAGGGGGCCGCCCACCTTCTCCTGAACGGGCCTCGCGAAGACCTCGCCCCACTGGTACGAGCCGTCCTCCTGGCGAAAGCGCGCCTCGAAGTGGGTCGTATTCGACTTCTGGCTCAAGAGCTGCTGCAAGCGTCGCTTCACCCGGGGACGATCCTGGGCGTGGAGGTAGCGGGTGAAGGGGGTGCCGAGGGTGTCCGCGACGGGATAGCCCGTGAACTCGGACCAGGCGGAATTGAGGAAGCTCAGGCGCCCTTGCGCGTCGGTCTGGATGATGACTTCCTTGATGTTTTGCAGGACCTGGCGATACTTCTCTTCCGAGCGCTTCAGCTCCCGGTGATAGAGCAGGTTGCTGAAGGTCTCGCCCATGCGCTGGGCGATCTCCCGGAACAGGCGCTGCTCCTGCGAGGACCAGTCGCGATCGTGCGAGCACTGGTGAAGGCCGAGCAGCCAGGGTTTTCCCAGGCGCGGCCGGATCGGCGTGAAGATCTGGGAGCGGATCTCGTAGAGGTCCACCAGCTCCGACTGCCAGGGCACGGGGTTGGACGGCCCGTGCGCGACGGGCATCTGGGTCGCGAGCGCCTCGCGCAGCATGGCGGCGGCGCTCGGATCGATGGGGACCTCGCTCTGCTCGACCACGGGCGTCTCGAAGCCGGGGCGGGTAACCTGGATCGACAACCGGAAGCTTTCGGCGTCGGGATCGCAGGGGTAGAGGAGCCACGCGCGATCGCTCCCGAATATCTCCTGGAGAAGCCTCATGAGTCGCGGGAGGAGCGCCTCGAGATCGAGGGTCTGCTCGAGGAGCTCGGAGACCCGGTTCAGACTCTCGATCCGGTGCAGCTCTTCTTGCAGGGCGGGCAGCAAGCACCCGGCCAAGTGACTCGGCTCACACCGTGAGTCGGCAAGAAATTCCAGGGAGGTCCGGGTATCGGGTCGGTTGCACATTTGTCGCCAGTCGCCTTGATAGCTTCAATTCCGCATCAGCATTGTATCAAAGACATGGCAAAATTCCGTCATTTTCCTGGCAACCGCCCTCTACGCAAGACTAACTCCGTTAGGAAATGCCCTACAATGGGGGTCGCTCTCGCGTTGACCAGGAGGATCTTTCCCCATGATGACCGTCCGCTTGCGTCTGGCAGCCATGCTCGTCCGCTGGTTCTTCAAGGAGCGCGGTGGTGCGCCGGTGCCCGTCAGCCGCCTTTCCATGCGCTGCGGCCTCCTGGACTGCGACATCAACCGCCACATGAACAACAGCCGCTACCTGGCGCTGATGGACCTCGGGCGCTACCACCTGACGCTCGCCAGCGGCCTGGGGCGTGAGCTGTGGCGCCGCCGCTGGTTCCCGGTGCTGGTGCGCGCCGAGATCGACTTCAAGCGATCCATCAAGCCTGGTGAGCGATTCGTCCTGGAGACCAGCCTCGCCGAGGTGGGCACCAAGCGTGTCGTTCTGTCCCAGCGCTTCTGGCTGGGCGAGACCTTGGCTGCCGAGGCGCTGGTGACGGGCGTCTTCGTCCACCGTGGCAAGGGGCAGCCCCTCTCCGAGCTGCTCGCGCAGTTCCAAGACCTGTGGCCCGAGATCGGCGCGGGCGCCACGGCGGCCACGACATCCGCATGAACACCCTTTGCGCCCCCCACACGGACCGAGGGCTCCCTGGACGCGGCCAATGCCTGTTCGAGAAAGTTTTGAGCCAGGAACCCGATAACCCAGATGCCGGGTTCCGGCTCGGCGTCGGCCTGGCGAACCGCCGTTCGAAGAGGCCCGCCTCTCATCCGACCTGATCTCCCGAAAGGCCCACCCGGCGTGTCTGACCGCGACTTGATCGGCTCATCCTTGCGCCCGACGCCTGCGCCCTTGCGGCCGGCCGTCCCTTCTGCCGCACCGAGCGCCCCCCCCGCCTCGCCAAGGACCGGACGCCTCGCCACGGACACCCTCGCGACCCAGGGCGCCCCCCCATCCTCTGTTCGCCTCTCGGATCTCGTCAGCAAGGTGCAGGCCGCCCAGGCCCAGCCGCAGCAACCCTCCAGCGCGATCGATGACCTCTTCGAGAAGGTGGGGAACGGCTTCGAGGGCGGCGTGGACCGGTTCGAGGCGGCCGTGGAGCGCAACGCCCACGCCATGGCCGACGGCGTCGCGGGCGTCCCCGTGCTCGCAGAGATCGCGCAGGCCCAGGCCTGGCTCGGCACCGAGGCCGCCCAGATCCTCGGCGGGGTCGCGAAGGGCGCCGGCGGCTTCGTCGGCGGCATCGCGCTGATGGTGGCGCACCCCGTCGACACGGTGAAGGGCCTCTACGCGCTGGCCGAGCACATCCCCTTGCTTCCCCTGAATCCCTTCCGGGCGGCCCATGCGGCGTACGACATCGCCTTCGAGGGGGCGGACGTCGCAAGGACCCTGGACGCGCACCTGAACCCCGTCGAGGTCTTCAAGAGCGATGCCGCGTTCGGCAAGGCCCTGGTCAAGGGCCTGGTCGAGCCCTACGCCCAGGCCATCGACCAGGGCAAGTACGCCGAGGCCCTGGGGCGCGGCGTGTTCGAGATCGGCAGCCTGGTGCTGGGCTCGGGGACGGGCGCTTCGGCGAAGGGGGCTGCGGTGAGCAAGGCCGCGGGCGTCCTCGACGACACCGGCCGGGTGCTCGGAAAGGTCGCCGGCAAGCAGCGTGTCGCGAAGCTGCTCGGCTCCGAGTACGCCCTGGCGGGCGAATCCGCCTTCAAGCGCTTCGCTGCCGGTCTCAACGAGCAGAAGGCCCTCGAGGCGGGCCGGGCGATGAACGCCGAGCGCGCGGCCCGCCTCGCGAAGCTCAACGGGGCGGCCTTCTTCGACGAGATCAAGGCCATGCCGGTCGAGAAGCTCAAAGAGCTCGCGAAGCTCGAGCCCGCGGTGATCGACAGGTTCGACGTCCTGCTCGAGAGCCGGCAGCGCGTCGGGCTGCGCGACATCAACGCGGCGCTTGCCAAGCACGGCGTCAAGGCCAGCGGCCCGACCAAGCAGTGGGAGAGCGCCCTGGGCAAGGCCCAGAAGGAGTCGCTGCGCCAGGCCGCCTCCGGCGCAAAGACCTTCACCTCCCTCGGCGACCTCCACGACCTGAACCGGGCCCGGGTCAACGTCACGCGCTTCCAGCCCGAGAAGCTTCGCGCCATGGCCGACGACGTCATGAACGAGCTCAAGACCCGGTATCCCGATCGGCAGTTCCGCTTCGTTCTCAAGGACGAGGGCCTCGCCGACGAGGTGCTGCGAAATCCCGACCAGCTCTACAAGGGGCGGATCAACCTTCGAATCCACGACGTCACGGGCGGCGTCCAGGGCGGCGCCTTCGAGCTCCAGCTCGGCCCCCAGCAGGTCACCGACTTCTGGGAAAAGCCCTTCCGGATCGGCCAGGGCCCGAACGACTTCAACCTCCACGACGCCGTCTACAAGGGCGTCGATGCCATCAAGCAGCCCGAGGATCTCGCCCGGGTGGGCCGCGCCTTCAACCCGGCCAAGCCCCTCGCGGCGGACGAGGCGCTGGCCGCCGGCAAGGCGGCGGTGGCCGGGACCATGGACGCGTACAAGCTCCAGCTCGCGGACGCCCTCGCGCAGGCAGAAGCGGGGGTTCCGCTGAACTATGCCGGCACCCGGGCCCTTCGCGATCGCATCGCCACGATCTATCATGCGCTGGAGGACAGCCCGACCCGCCCGCCGGGCCTCGCGGGCGTGGCCCCCTAGCGCGAGGCGAAGGAATCAAGGAATCAAGGAACCCATGCAGTTCATCCTGATGCGCGACCCGGCCAAGGGTCAGATCGTCCACCGCGAGATCGTGGACGCCACCGACGAGGAGCGCGACCCGGGCGACCCCTTCTGGGAGGTCCTCACGGCGCGCAAGAAGGAGCTCAAGGGCCGCTTCCCCGGCGCCGAGCTCATCGTGGGCTTCGGCGAGAGCGTCGAGGCCTTCCTGCGGGACTATCCCGAGTACCAGGAGAGGGAGTAGCCCCATGGCAGACGTGCAAGTGGCCCCCGGCGTCACCATCCCCGACGCGGCGATCGCCTTCTCGGCCAGCCGCGCCTCGGGGCCGGGCGGCCAGAACGTGAACAAGGTCGCGAGCAAGGTCGAGCTGAGGGTGGAGACCGAGCTCATCCAGGGCCTGACCATGGGGGCGCGATCGCGCCTGCAGGCCCTCGCGGGCAAGCGCTGGCTCGAGGGCGGCATCCTGCTCATCACCTCGTCCGAGACCCGCAACCAAATCGACAACCGCGTCCTGGCCGAGGGCAAGCTCGTCGAGCTCATCAAGGAAGCGATGATCATCCCCAAGGCGCGCCGCGCGACCAAGCCCACCCGGGGATCCCAGGAGCGCCGGGTGACGAGCAAGAAGGAGCGATCGCAGGTCAAGCAGAACCGCGGCCGCTACCGCGGAGACGAGTAGCGCCGTGTGCGGCCGCTTCAGCCAGAGCGCCACGGCCGAAGCCGTGGCCGAGGCCTTCGGCCTCGCCGAGATCCCGGTGCTTTCGCCGCGCTACAACCTCGCGCCGAGCCAGCCCATCCCCGTCATCCGGCGCGATCCGGGAGATAAAGAGCGCCACCTGACCATGGCCCGCTGGGGCCTCGTGCCGAGCTGGACCCGGGATCCCGAGGCCGCCCCCCGGCCCATCAACGCCCGCGCCGAGACCGCCCCCGAGAAGCCGACCTTCCGCGACGCCTTCCGGTACCGCCGCTGCTTGATCCCGGCCGACGGGTTCTACGAGTGGGCCACCAGGGATTCCAGGAAGCAACCGATGCGCTTCACCATGCAGGATGAGCACCTCTTCGCGTTCGCCGGGCTGTGGGAGCGCTGGCAGGGCCCGGACGGCGCCGTCCTCGAGACGGCCACCGTCCTGACCACCGAGGCCAATCCGCTCGTGCGGCCCGTCCACGATCGCATGCCCGTCATCCTCGCCCCCGGCGCCTACGAGGCCTGGCTCGACCCCACCCGGCACGACCCGGCCGCCCTGCTGTCGCTGCTCGGCCCCTACCCGGCCTCCGAGATGAAGGTCTATCCCGTGAGCCCCAGGGTCAACGCCACCTCGAGCGAGGGGCCCGACCTGATCGCCCCCCAGGAGCCCGGTGGCGGGCAGCTTTCGCTCTTTTGAGAGGAATCGAACGATGAAACGACTTGCGCTCGGCCTCGTGCTCCTGACGGCGATCGCGGGCTGCGACGCGGCCCTGCTGAAGCAGCTCGGGC
Organism: Pantanalinema sp.; assembly: GCA_036704125.1. NCBI lineage: Bacteria > Bacillati > Cyanobacteriota > Cyanophyceae > Leptolyngbyales > Leptolyngbyaceae > Pantanalinema > Pantanalinema sp. Next base: position 11,512 of record DATNQI010000065.1, read on the forward strand.
TGGGCCCGAAGCCCGGGCCCACGCAGCCGAACGACGAGGATTGCTTCGTCACCGTGGACAAGCCGGCCGCCGTGTTCCACGTGGGCGCGCCCGCGACCGCCTCGGTGCAGGCGAGCGTCTCGCTGGTGCCCTGGATCTTCCTCGAGGCCCCGGCGCTCACCATCGACAAGCCCCTGCCAGGGACCTTCAAGGCGACGGTCGACGACCAGGCGAAAACCATCACCGTCAGCGGGCTGATGAAGCGCGTGCTTCCCAGGCCGGGCGCGCAGTGCGCCATGCCCGCCATGTACATGATCCCCCAGGCCGCCACCCTCAGCGTGCCGGTGACGCTCGCGGCCACCGGCACCTACGAGATCCGGATCGCCCCCGAGAGCTTCACCACCCAGCGCCCGCCCGAGATGGCGCACCCGGCCGAGCCGCTGCGGCAGTATCCCGCGGCGATGGCGACCCGCTCGATCGTCGTCGAGTAGCGGGCTCAGTCCCGGGCGACGCGGTACGTCGACTGGACGAAGCCGAAGTCGTAGGCCTTCGTCGCCACGTGCTCGAGCGCGACGTCCCCGGTCAGGGGCCCGAAGAGCGGCCTTCCCTCGCCGAGCAGCACGGGAATCCGCGTGAGGGTGAGCGCGTCGATGAGGCCCGCCGCGAGGAAGCCCTGGATCGTGATGCCCCCGTCGACGTACACGTGCCTGGCGCCCTCGGACGCAAGGCGATCGACCAGCTCGCGCGGGGCCTCGGATGAAGCCGAGACGGTTCCCGCGAGCTCGGGGGGAATCTCCAGCCGCTTGCTGCTCAGGACCACGACGCGCTTGTCGCCGTAGGGCCAAGCGTCGAAGCCGAGCGCCGTCTCGAAGGTGCCTCTCCCCATCACGAGCGTGTCCACCGACGCGATGAAGGCGTGATAGCCGCAATCCTCGCCGCTCGGCACCAGGGTATTGGCCTCATCGAGCCAGTCGATGCTCCCGTCTTGCCGGGCGATGAAGCCGTCCAGGCTGGTGGCGATGAAAACCGATGTCTTGATGCGCATGGGGAAGTCCTCAACAAAAGGCGTCGTGGGCGGGGCCTGTGACTCTCCAGCTTATCAGCTGTCGAGGCCTTGCGGCACGCCTTGGGGGGCGTGCCAGCGCAACAGGCACGCCTCCATGGTCAGGCCCGGGCCGAAGGCCATCAGGATGGCGTGATCGCCCGCCTGTGGCTCGGAGGAGGCCAGCAGATCCTCGAGCACGAAGAGGACCGTCGGCGAGCTCATGTTTCCGTAGTCGCGCAGGACCCGGCGCGAGGAGGCCAGCTGCGCGTCGCTCAGGCCGAGGACTTGCTGGAGGTGGTCGAGGATCTTGCGGCCGCCGGGGTGAATGCCCCAGTGCCGGATCTGATCCTGGCGCAGGCCGTTGCGCGCGAGCAGACCTTCCAGCAGCCCCGCGACGTTCGTGGCGAGGACGGTGGGCACGTAGCTCGACAGGTGCATCCTGAAGCCGTTGTCGGTCATCGAGAAGGCCATGTGATCGACGGTGTCGTAGTGCGTGAGGGTCTCGGCATCGAGCAGCTCGAGGCTCCCTTCGCTCTCCAGCAGCGCAGCTGCCGCCCCGTCCGCGAACAGGGCACTGCTCACCACGCTGTCCGGCGACGGGTCGAGCTGGTAGTGGAGCGAGCAAAGCTCGACCGCGACCATGAGGGCGCGGCCCCGACGCGCAAGGACCGCGTCCTTCGCTCGCGCGAGGCCGGGAAAGGCGGCATAGCAGCCCATTCCCAGGATGCACGACCGGCGCAGATCCGCCCGCATGCCGAAGGCCTTGGCCAGGGTCAGGTCGAGCCCCGGGATCTCGTAGCCGGTGCACGAGACGACCACGAGCGAATCGATCGACTCGGGCCGCGCCCCGGCACGCTCCAGGCAACGGCGAACCGCTTCGGCCGCGAGCTTGTGGGCCTCCTGGACGTAGACGTCGTTGCGCGCCTGGGTGCCGGGGTTCCGGGCCACGAAGTCCAGATCCGGCAGGACGGTGTGGCGATGAGCGATCGCCGAGCGCCTGAAGATCGCTTCGACCTTCGCGGCCTGCGGCGCCTGGGAATAGAGCATCCGAAAGATCGCTTGCTGCGCGTGACGGTGAGCGGGAACGGCGGTGGCAAGTCCGGTGATGTGAGCCACGAGGTCCTCCAGTCGATGCGACGTGCGGGTAAGTGACGCTAGCGGCCCGGCCACCGGAGCGGGAGGGCCGCGAGCCGGAACAGATCGAGGAAGAAGCGCTGCGGCGCGAGGCTCGCCCCCTGATAGGCCGCCATCCTGTCCGCGAGGCTCGCCTGGGTCGAAAGGGCCCGGACGGCGAGGTTCATCGCCCGCTCGGACTGGGTGAGCCGAGCCACCGTGCGCGCGAACACGTAGGCCCACCTGAACTCCCGCTCCATCGCCAGGCGATAGGGCGCAAGCCGTTGACGCGTGGGGAGGCGATCGCGCAGCGCCGCCCCCAGCACGTCGCTCGCGAGCTCGGCGCTGCGCAGGGCCCGGTACATGCCCTGGCCCGTGAGCGGATCGAAGTAGCGAAGGGCGTCACCGAGTACCACCAGGCCATCCGCAGGGAGCGCCTCGCCCTGGTAAGGGTCGAGGCAGAGGCCGTGCAGCGGGCCGACCGGAAAGGCCTCGCGCAGCCGGCGCTGCAGGGCGGGCTCCTCGCGCAGCAGGCGCAGGAAGCCCTCGACCGGCGCGGCGCCGAGGCGAGGCGCGTCCGAGCCCGTCGAGACGAGCGCGATCGCAGCCCGCGTGGCGCCTTGCGGGTTCAAGACGAGCTGCAGCCCCGCGCGCGGAACGATCAGCTCGAGCAGGCGATCGAGACGCTCGACCCCCTCGAAGGAGGCGACGAAGACGCGACGCTTCCGCGCGAGCGGGTGGCGAAAGAGGGCCGGGTGCAGCTTCGAAAAGCGCCCCTCGGCGAGCAGGACGACGCGAGAGAAGACCGGCCCCTCGCTCGTCCGGACCCCGACGCAGCGATCGCCCTGCCACAGCAGCTCCTGCGCCGCCGTCCCGTCTCGGAATTCCAGGGTGGGCTCGCGCCGCGCCAGTTGCACGAGCCCATCGTCAAAGGATAGACGCGAAAGGGAGAGCCCGTAGGTGGGAATGCCCGCACCGCCGGGATAGCGCCCTTCGCAAGATCGCCCCTCGGGCGAGACGAGGCGGATGCCTTCGAGGCGCAACGCCGAGGGGAAAAGGTGAGGCCAGGCACCGATTCTCTCGAGAATCGGCAGCGCAGCGGGGCTCAGGGCGCCCCCGCAGATCTTGTCACGGGGAAAGCGCGCCTTGTCGAGCAGCAGGACCCGGTGGCCCCGGCGAGCCAGCAACGTGGCGCTCACCGCCCCGGCAGGCCCTGCGCCCACCACGATCGCATCGCGTTCCATGGCCAACCGTCCCCGTGCACTTGATCCGGGATTGTGAACCTTTGTAACATAGCATGCATGCAGACGCCCCTCAACGATCCAGCGATGCGGCTGGAAGAGGCCGGATGCACGTCCTGCGGCGAAACGGCCGGGACGTACATCCGGTCGGTGCGGGACCACCTCTACCGGGTCGATCCGCGCGAGTTCAAGCTCATGCGCTGCGCCTCGTGCCGCATGGTGTACCTGAGCCCGCGCCCCGTCCGAGCCGATCTGGCCCTGGCGTATCCGCCCGCGTACTTCTGGAACGGGTTCGACCTGAAGCCCGCCCGCACCTGGCGCGATACCGCATGGAACCTGTGGGCCCGGCAGCTGGTCTTGCGCCGGGTCGGCTTCCTGCGCCGCGCCTACCCGCAGGCGAGCGACTTGCCGGTGCTGGACGTGGGGTGCGGCCGCGGGCTCTTCCTGCGCGAGTGGCGACGCGTGACCGGCGTCGAGGCCCACGGGGTCGATCTTCAGCCCGAGAACATTCGCTTCCTGCGCGAGAATCACCCCGCGATCCAGGCGTTCCACGCCGACTTCCTGGAATGGGACGCGCCGCAAGAGCGCTACGGCGCCGTCACCATGTGGCACCTGCTCGAGCACCTGCCGGATTCGCGCGCGGCGCTGCGCAAGGCCCATGCGAGCCTCGCCCCCGGTGGCGCGCTCATCGTGGGCACCCAGAACTACCGGAGCCTCAGCCGGTATCTCCAGGGCTCTCGCTGGACCCTCAACGACGTGCCCCGGCACCTTTCCCACTACACCGAAGAGACCCTGCGCCGGCAGCTCGAGAGCGAGGGGTTCGCGGTGGAGAGGGTCTGGCACTGGACCGAGTTCTTCCCGACCCTCGGAGCCCACCTGTTCGCCTCGCGGATCCTGGACGCCGAGCGAAACGTCAAGCCGCTCACCGGCCTGGTCTGCAACGTGCTGCTGAGCCCGCTCGAAGCGCTGGCCATCGCGTTCAAGCGCGGCTGCACCCTCACCGTCGCCGCCCGCAGGGGAGATTGAAAGGACATCGCCAGTCCGTCCATTGGTTTTGTCGCGCTCACGGCCTATCCTGTGTGGCTGCAATCGGCTCGAACAGCAACAAAGAAGGAGGTGGCGGGTGAAAGCCGTCGTATTTCACGGAGTGGGCGACATCCGACTCGACGAGGTGCCCGATCCTCGGATCGAGCAGCCGACAGACGCCGTCGTGCGGCTGACCGCAAGCGCCATCTGCGGGACGGACCTGCACATGGTTCGCGGCACCGTTTGCGGGATGAAGCCCGGGACCATCCTCGGCCACGAGGGCGTCGGGGTGATCGAGGAGCTGGGTTCGGACGTGCGCAACCTGAGCGTGGGCGATCGCGTGGTGATCCCCTCCACGATCGCCTGCGGGGCCTGCTCGTATTGCCGTGCGGGCTACCATTCCCAGTGCGACGTGGCGAACCCTCACGGCAACCTCGCCGGGACGGCGTTCTTCGGCGGCCCCGAAGGGAGCGGCCCCTTCCATGGCCTTCAGGCGGAGAAGGCCCGGATCCCCTTCGCCCACGCGGGGCTCATCAAGCTGCCGGATGAGGTGAGCGACGATCAGGCCATCTTGATCTCGGACATCTTCCCCACGGCCTACTACGCCGCGGAGCTCGCCGAGATAAGGCCCGGCAACACGGTCGCGATCTTCGGTTGCGGGCCGGTCGGCCTGCTTGCGATCGTCTCGGCCAAGCTGCTCGGCGCCGGCCGGATCTTCGCGGTGGACTGCATCCCGTCGCGGCTCGCGCTCGCGCGCGCGCAGGGGGCCGAGGTCGTGGACTACGAGCAGGAGGACCCGGTGGAGGCCATCCGGCGCCTCACCAACGGGATCGGCGTGGACCGGGCCATCGACGCGGTCGGGGTCGATGCCAACCACTCCCACCACGTGCCCGCCTCGGACGAGGTCGAGCGCCTGGAGCGCCTGTTCAAGCAGGAATTGCAGGAAGTCGCTCCGGGGGCCAACCCGCAGGCAGACAACTGGCACCCGGGCGATGGGCCCTCCCAGGCCCTGATGTGGGCGGTCAAGGCCCTCGCCAAGGCCGGCACCCTGGGCATCGTCGGGGTGTACCCGGACACGGTGACCCGCTTTCCCATCGGCGAGGCCATGAACAAGAACCTCACGATCAAGATGGGCAACTGCCCGCACCGGCGCTACATCCCGGATCTTCTCGAGCTCGTTCGCACCCGCGCCGTCGACCCGTGCCAGATCCTCAGCCACGAGAAACCCCTCGCGAACGCGATCGAAGCCTACAAGGCCTTCGACCGCCGCGAGCCCAGCTGGGTCAAGGTCGAGCTGGAGCCGACGAAGCGCTGATCCCCTCGGTCGGAGCGCGCGGATTCCTCGAGCCGGCGGATATAATGGTTCGGCGCCTGCCCGGAAAGAAAGGACCTCCGCGTGCTCACGACCGCCCTGCTCTCCGTCGCCGCCCAGGCCGATCCCTCGGCGATGGGCGAATCGCTCGTCTTCGACATCGGCGTGTCCCTGCTCGTGGCGGGGCTGCTGGCCGCGCTGTTCACGCGCTTCAAGATCCCGACGATCGCAGCCTTCCTGTTCGCGGGGGTGTTCGTCGGGCCCCAGGTCACCGGGCTGGTCACGAGCAAGGCCAGCATCGAGACGATCGCGCACCTGGGCCTGGTCCTGCTGCTCTTCCTGATCGGCCTCGAGATCGACCTCAAGAAGCTGCTCTCGAGCGGCAAGACCCTCATCTGGACGGGGCTCTTGCAGTTCCCGCTGTGCGTGGCGTTCGGCTTCGGCGTCACACGGCTCCTGCAGCAGACGGGCTGGGCGGCCGTCCAGGGGCCCTTCACGCCCCTCTACCTCGGGTTCACCGTCGCGGCCTCCTCCACTCTGCTCATCGTCAAGCTCTTCCAGGAGAAGTACCAGCTCGACACCACGGTCGGCCGCCTGGTGCTCGGGCTCTTGATCTTCCAGGACCTCTGGGCGATGGTGGTGCTCGCCGTCCAGCCGAACTTTTCGCAGCCCGATCTCCAGCCGGTGCTGCTGACGCTGCTCGGCATCGCGATCCTGGTCGCGATCGCCTCGCTCCTGGCGCGCTACGTGCTGCCCACGGCGTTTCACTGGATCGCGCGATCGCCCGAGCTGATGCTCGTCACGGCGCTGGGCTGGTGCTTCGGGATCGGGCTGCTCGGGACCCACCTGGGCGGCATCCTGGGCATGGTCGGCATCCACGCGCCCATCGCCGTCTCGCTCGAGATGGGCGCCCTCATCGCCGGGGCCACCATCGCCTCGTTCCCGTACAGCTACGAGGTGCTCACCAAGGTCACCGCGGTGCGGGACTTCTTCGTCACGCTCTTCTTCGTCGGTCTGGGCATGGGGATCCCCAGGCCGGACGGGGCCGAGATCCTCTTGCTCGCCCTGCTCATGGCGGGTCTTGCGATCCTCTCGCGCTACGTGATCTTCTTCCCGCTGCTCTACGCCACCGGCTTCGACCGCCGCGGCTCCAGCCTCACCTCGACGCGGATGGTCCCCATCTCCGAGTTCTGCCTGGTGATCGCCTACCTGGGGCTGAGCTTCGGGCACCTACCCCCCTCGACCGTGGGGGCCGTGATCTTCGCCTTCGTCCTCACGGCGCTCGTCTACCCGGCCCTCTTCCAGCACAGCGACGCCCTGTACCTGGGCATGGCGCCCTTGCTCACGCGCCTGGGCTTCAAGGCGCCCGCCAACCAGAAGGACGCTCAGGCCCCGCACGAGGACCACGAGCTGGTCCTGCTCGGCTTCCACCGCATCGCCTCCTCCCTGTTCTGCGAGCTGGAGCAGTGCAATCCCGAGCTGCTGAAGAAGACCCTCGTGGTGGACTTCAACGTGGCCCTGCACCCCGAGATCGTCCGGCGCGGGGCGACGGCCCACTACGGCGACATCGCAAACCTCGAGACGCTCAGGCACGCCGGAGTCGACAAGGCCGGGATCATCCTCTGCACCATCCCGGACGACATCCTCAAGGGCACGACCAACCTGGCGCTCACCAAGAGCCTGCGCGCCATGTGCCCCACGGCCACGATCATCACCAACGCCGTCCAGATGAGCGAGGTGAAGCCCCTCTACGAGGCGGGCGCCGACTACGTGTTCGTCCCGCGGGTGGATTCGGCGCGCAACCTGATGCCTGCCCTGGATGCGGCGGTCCTCGGGGCCATCGCGGCCTTCAAGGAGAGCCGGGAGTTCCAGACGGGCAGGCTCGAGGAGCGACGCGAGGTCCTGACCTAGCACTCCCCTACGGGAAGGCGGTACCAGAAGGTGCTGCCCTTCCCCTTTTCGCTGCGCACCCCGATGGTCCCGCCGTGGGCGTCGACGATCGTCTTGCTGATGGAGAGCCCGAGGCCGATCCCGCCCGCCTCGCGCGTGGTGCTCATGTCGAGCTGCTGGAAGCGCTTGAACAGCCTGGGGATGGCCTCGGCATCGATGCCCTCGCCCGTGTCCGCGACCTCGGTGAGCAGGCTCCCCTCCTCGAGGCGCGCCGCGATCCGGATCTTGCCGCCCGCGGGGGTGAACTTGATGCCGTTCTCCACCAGGTTGCCCAGCACCTGGATGATGCGCTGCCCGTCGATGCAGACCACCCGAGGCACCTGCACGTCGCATTCGAGGGCGATGCCCTTCTGCGCGGCCAGCGGTTTCAGGCTCGACACCGCCTCGTCCACCACCGGCTCGTAGCGTGTCTCGGATGGAGCGATACGGAACGCCCCGGCCGCCATCTGGCTCATGTCGAGCAGGTTCTTGACCTGTGCCAGCATGCGCTCGGCACCGGTCAACATCTTGCCGACGTACTCGTGCTGCTCCGCGTTCAACTTGCCGGCGAGCTCGTCCTGCAGGATGCTTCCGAAGCCCATGATGAAGTTGAGCGGCGTGCGCAGCTCGTGGCTTATCACCGACAGGAACTCGTCCTTGTAGCGATCGGCTTGCTTCAGGGCCTCGATCTGCTCGGCGGCCTCCAGCTCGGCCTGCCTGCGCTCGGTCAGGTCCCGCGTCACCTTGGCGAACCCGAGCAGGTGGCCCTCGTCGTCCCTAACGGCAGTGATGACGACCTCCGCCCAGAAGCGCGAGGCGTCCTTGCGCACCCGCCATCCCACGTCCACGACGTGGCCGCGCGCTTCGGCCGCTTTCAGGAGCTCTCGGGGCAAGCCGGCGTGGATGGCCTCGGGCGTGTAGAAGCGCTCGTGGCTCCGGCCGATGATCTCGCCGGCGCGGTAGCCCTTCAGGCGCTTGGCGCCTTCGTTCCAGGTCAGCACGAAACCCATGGGATCCAGCATGAAGATGGCGTAGTCCACCACGCTCTTGACGAGCAGGTCGAACTGAAAGAAGCGATCCTTCGCCCCCTTCCTCCGGGTGAACACGCGGCAAGCTGCCTCCTGGACCCTGGTGAGATCCGCGTCAAGCGCGAGGACGATCGCCACGGCCGTCTGGCTATCCGGTGCGAAGCCGGGGACGAAGCTCGTGAGGGCTTGCCTGCGCGCAGCGAAGAAGAGCACGAGATCGCCCGGCTCGATGAGCTCCTCGAGGATCCCCGGATCATGGGCGGGTCCCCGGCGGCACAGGCGCCCTGCCATCCTCTCGCGCAGCTCGCCGGCGTAGAGCGCGTCGAGCAGGCTCGCGAGGTCCGCTTCCATCCACTCCAGCAGCTCGGCCTCGGAGAGATGGGCGAGCTGCCGCAAGATCGGCACCTTCAGCGCCATGGCGCGCCGGAGCTGCTCAGCCGCCAGCTCCTGAAGGCGATCGCGCTTCAGGTAAGCGGCAAAGTCACGGAGGAGGCTGGTTTGCGTCATGGCGGCATTGTCTCACCACCCCCGGCGCGAATCAAAGAGCGAGCGGAAGTTCGTCCCTCGGCGACGCCTGCGGGAAGATGACCCGGAAGGTCGATCCCGCGCCTTCGTCGCTCTCGACCTCGATGCGCCCCCCCTGGGCCTCGACGATCCCCTTCACGTAGGCGAGCCCGATGCCGCTTCCCTTCTCGCGTTGCACCTCCTGGCGATCCGAGCGGTAGAACTGCTCGAAGAGGTGAGCCTTGTCCTGCTGCGTGAGGCCGATCCCGGTGTCCTGGACCTCGATCGCGACGCATTCCCCCGCCGCGCGGGCCCGGATGGTGATCGATCCGGCTTCCTGGGTGTACTTGATCGCGTTGGAGACGAGGTTGTTCATGACCTGCTGGAAGCGATCGGGATCGGCCAGGATCGCGGGCAACTCGCTCGGAAGCGAGGCGTCTATCCGGAGGCCCTTGTGCTCGGCGAGGGGCCGAAAGAAGGTCACCAGGGCGGGAATCGCCTCAAAGAGATCGATCGGCTGCAAGTGCAGCTGGATCCGGCCGGTCTGCAAGCGGGCATACTCGAGCAGCTCCTCGAGCATCGTCTCCATCTGGCTGCACGCGGCGAGGATCTGATCCGTGTACTCCCGCTCGGCCTCGTCCTGGGGATGCGCGCCCTCCTGGAGCAGCTCGGCGTAGCCCATGATGGCGGTGATCGGGATGCGCAGGTCGTGGCTGATGACGTTCAGGAAGTTGGCGCGCAGCTGGTCGAGGCGGCGAAGGTTCTCGACCGTCGCGCCCATGTCCAGGTTGGCGAGGAAGAGCTCCTTGCGCTTGGTCTCCAGCTGCTGGATGGTGCTGGAGATGGTTTGAACGTACTGCGCCAGCGCCGTGCCGAAGCGGTCCCGGTCGCTGCGCGGGGCGATCGCGACGCCGAGATCGCCCTGGGCGACCTGCGAGAGGGCGTCGGACATGGCGACCAGGTAGCGCCGCGCCTCCTGGAAGGCGCGCGTCAACCTCGCGAACTCGTCCTCCCCCGTGACCGTCTCGGTGAGCGGGAACAGCTCCTGGACCGTATCGACGTCGCCCTCTGAGATCGCCTTGCCCGCCCTGGCCAGCCGCTCGACGGGGCGCACGGCCGAGGCGATGAGCGAGTAGATCAGCACCACGATCATGGCCAGTCCGAGCGCCCCGATGACGGCGAGCAGCTGTAGCAGGCGGTAAACGGGCGCGAGGATCTCCGAGCGATCCACCAGCATGGCGAGCGTCCATCCGCCCGGCTGGATCGGAGCCGAGAACATCCAGCTGGGATGCCGGTTGAAGGGATTGGTCACGGCCCTGAAATCCGGCCCGGGGGCACCCACCAGGTGCCGGAAGATGCGCGCCTGCTCGGGAAACTGGTCGAGCGATCGCGTCAGCAGTCGTGGGTCAGGAGCCGTCACGTAGCGCCCTTGCGGGCTGAACATGACGAACATGGCCGAGGCGAAGGGCCTGCTGTTCCGCAACTGCCGCTCGAACAGGCTGAGGCTGCGGTCGACGCCCGTCACCCCCTTGAACGCTCCGTCGATGACGATGGCGCACCCGTATGAGCTCTGCAGCTCGTTGTTGTAGAAGTAGGGCTCCGTGACGTGACAGGCCTTGTTGCGCTCGACGGCCCCCCACAGGCCGAAGGCGAGGGTCTCGGCGTCGGTCGCAACCCCGAGCTTCAGCCCCTGTGGGCTGGGGTTCCAGTAGGGGAGGAAGCGCCCGCTCCCGGGGTCACCTCCGGGCTTCCCCTTCCACCGGCGGTCCTGCCCGTCTCCGTTCGCCGTGTACAGCGTCCAGGTGCCGAAATACGCGGGGTTGGCGACCTTCAGGTCGTAGAGGTACTTGAGCGTCTGCTCGCGGTGGCCGTAGCCGACCGATGCCTGGTAGACCGCCATGCTCCTGGCCAGCGTCAGGGACTCCTGGTTGATCGCGGCGACCTGCTGGGCCAGGGTCGCCACGGCGCTGTGGCCATAGCGAATCGTGTCCTTGAGCTTCGTGGGCAACACGTTGAGGCCGACCGCCAGGATGAGGGCCGCGATCAAGGCGCTGACGGCGACGCCGACGCGCAGGGTAATCTTCGACTTGACGCTGCGCATGCCCCCTCAACTCTGCCACTCCGGCAGCTCGGTCGGAGGACGCGGTCGGAGCCCCCCGAGCCCCATCGTAGCACTGTGCCCTCCCCATGCCTTCCCCCTCGCAGTAGAAGCGGGGGAGCAACCCATCTCAAATCAAGTCTTGGCGGGTAAGTAAGGGCGATTGGACCGGTCAAGCTCCAGGAGGCCATCGTCTTGAAACATCGCGCCCGCTTTCTCGCCCTGCTGATCCTCGGCGCGGGAGGCATCGCCGCTTGCGGCACCGACTTGCCACGTCCCATTCTCCCTGAAGGGATTCCCGACGCACCCTCGAGTGCCGGCGTAGGACCCGTCGTCCCTGGAAACGCGCCCGGCGTTCATGAGGTCGCCGGAACCCTGTTCGGCAACGAAAGCGTGCCGCGCGGCAGCGACAACACCCATGCGGCAGGCTACGCCCTCATGCGGGACCTCGGCATGACCACCATCCGCGAAGGCTGGAACTGGCGAAACGTCGAGGTCGGCAAGCACCAGTACGTGTCGTGGATGGACTACTTCGACCAGAAAGCGGCCACCTTCGCTCAGATGGGAGTCAAGGTCCAGGCCATGGTGACCGACACCCCCGACTGGGCGTCGTCGGATCCCAGGTACGCCTCCAGGACCGGCTGGGACGAGGCCTCTCTCGGGCGGTATACCGTGCCTGCAGGCCTGGGGGATCCCGTCTTCGCGGACGGCACGGACATCTACAAGCCCGGCGTCAAGGCAAACCCCGGCAACTACTACGCCGCGTACATGTTCGACATGGTCACGCGCTACAAGGGCAAGATCCATTACTGGCAGGCCTGGAACGAGCCAGACTTCCCCTCGGGGGACCTCACGGCCGGCACGACGTCGAACGGCAGCAACCGCTACTGGACGGGTTCGGTCGACGACTACGTCCGGCTCCTGAAGGTCAGCCACGTCATCGTGAAGGGCATCGACTCCGAGGCAAAGGTCACCCTTGGCGGCCTCGGCCACGAGAAGTACCTCGCCGGAATCATCGACCGCGGGGGGGCCGCCTACTTCGACGTGGTCGACTTCCACGCCTACGGGTCCGACAAGCGCACCTCGAACGGCGTCCTGAATTCCGACTGGGGCTTTCTGGGACGGTATCGGGCCATGAAGCAGGTGCTTCTGGCCAAGGGGGTGAAGGGCAAGACCTTCGGGTGCTCCGAGACGGGCTTCACCGCCGACAACCCGTCGGAGCAGGCCAGCTACGTGGGCAAGCTCTTCGCCACGGCCGCAGCGCAAGGCGACATCGAGACCGTGCAGTGGGCGGTCTTCGCCAACCCGGGCTTCGGCAACATCGGCCTGATCGACAAGGCCACCCTGTCCCAGAAGACCCAGGGCTACCACGCCTACAAGTTCGCAGCCGACCAGTTGTCCGGCGCGGTCCCCGTGTCAGAGGTCCGGGCGAGCGGGGTGGAGGGCTACCAGTTCCGGCGCAGGGACGGCAAGGCGCTCTACGTGGTCTGGACGAGCGCGGGCACTGCCCGCCTCACCCTGCCCATGGCCCGGGCCCAGGTGCTCGACAAGACCGGCCACACGCTCGGTGCCACGATCGAAGCAGGAAAGCTGGCCCTCGACGTGACCTCGGATCCCACGTTCGTCGTTGGAGGCTGAGGGCTGGCGCGAGGCTCAGTAGATTTCCTTCACCCGTCCGACCTGACCGTCGGTCAATCGCACCTTGATGCCGTGGGGATGAAAGGGGGACTTGGTGAGGATGTCCGCGACCACGCCGCGCGTGATCCGGTTGGTACGCTGATCGGCCTTGAGGACGATGCCCACCTCGAGGCCTGCTTTGATGTCTTGGCGATCCTGTCCGGCCATGGGGTCCTCCGATGATCGTTGAAGCGCAGAGGAGCGCGACGCCCCACCCGGAGGTGAGGCGTCGCGCCGAGACCTTGAATCCCCCCTAGCCCAGGTGCTGGGCGATGAGGGCGTTGGCGGCCTCGGGGTTCTGCTTGCACTCGATGAGGGCGCGGAGCAGGAGCGGGGCCACGATGGTCGCGTCCGACTCGATGACGAACATGGGGGTGTCCTCGGTCAGCTTGTCCCAGGTGATCTTCTCGTTGGGGGTCGCCCCCGAGTACGAGCCGTACGAGGTGGTCGAGTCGCTGATCTGGCAGAAGTAGGCCCAGGGCTTCACGGGCTTGTCGAGGTCGTACTTGATCGAGGGAACGACGCAGATGGGGAAGTCCCCGGCGATGCCGCCGCCGATCTGGAAGAAGCCGACGCCGGCGCCCTCCGAGAGCTCCTCGTAGCGATCGTAGAAGTCGGCCATGTACTCGATGCCCGACTTGGCGATGCTGGCGCTGACGTCCCCGTGCTTCACGTAGGACGTGAAGATGTTGCCGAAGGTGGAGTCCTCGTAGCCGGGCACGACGACGGGCAGGTTGGCGCGGGCGGCGGCCAGGAGCCAGCAGTCGTCCGGGTTGCCCTCGTAGATGGCGGGATCGATGGCCTGGATGACCTCGTAGAAGTACTGGTGCCAGAAGCGGCGCTCGCCGGTGGCATTGGCCTTCTTCCACATGGGCACGACGATCTCTTCGACGGCGCGGAAGGCCTCGTCCTCGGGGATGCTGGTGTCGGTGACCCGGCGCATCCGGTCCTCGAGGATGCGGGTATCGTCCTGCTTGGTGAGGTAGCGGTAGTCGGGGAAGTCCTTGTAGGAGTGGTGGGCGACGAGGCGGAAGAGCGACTCCTCGAGGTTGGCGCCGGTCACCGAGAGGCCGTGGATCAGGCCCGCGCGGATCGCAGGCGCGAGCGTGATGCCGAGCTGCGCGCTGGACATGGCGCCGGCGACGGCCCAGAACATGCGCCCGCCGGCCTGAACGTGGTTCCAGTAGGCCAGCAGCGCGTCGCGCGTCGCGCGTGCGTTGAAGTTCTTGTAGTTGCTGAGAACGAAGCTGAGAATGGGAAGTTCGGCGCTCGCCATGTGGCCCTCCTGCGACAAAAGGTGTGAAATCGGTCGGGCGGCACCATCATAGAACGGACGCCACCCGAGGACGCCCTACGGTCGCGACTGTGGAGTCGCTCCGCCATCGGCACGTTGGGTGGCTATTCCATGTGTAGCACGAACGCCTGGGATCGTGTCAACGCCGCCCACCAGGTCGAGAGCAAAAGCGCGGCCGACTACTTCTTCCCGGCGATATTCACCATCCACACCACGCCGAACTTGTCGACGCAGGATCCGAAGGAGTCTCCCCACGGAGCCTGCGCGAGCGGCATTTCAACGGTTCCGCCTGCCGACAGCTTGTCGAAGTAGCCCTTGAGCTCTTCTGCATTGTCGCCGCTGAGCGCCATGGTGATGCGAGCGCCGGGAGTGTATTCCATTCTGCCGGGAGTATCCGCCCCCATGAAGGTGATGCCGTTATCGGCCTGGAGCATGGCGTGCATGATCTTGTCATCCTCAGCGGGATCGTCGGATACATGAAATTCTTTGAACGTCTTGAGTTCGAGCTTGCCGCCGAACACGGTCTTGTAGAACTCCATGGCCTCGCGGGCATTGTCCTTGAAGCTGATGTAAGGGTTCAGTGCTGATTGCATCGCTGCTTCTCCTGTTGGTCGGTGGTTGAATCGTGCATGGACACGCAGCATCGCTGCGCACCCGTCATCCGGGCATCGAACGCGATCCGATCGGCAGGACCTGAACGGTTCGCGGGAATGCCCAGGCCTACATCATACGAACAAACGTTCAATTCCATCAAGCCGTCACGCGCAACTCAACGTGCCGGCAGGGTCAACACCACCGCTCTCATCCGTTTCCGGGAACCAGACGGCTACCGACGAATGCCGCCAGGTGCTCTCCGGTCAGGGTCGACCTCGCCGCCACCAGGTCGGCCGGGGTGCCTTCGAACACGATCCGGCCGCCGTCATGGCCCGCGCCCGGCCCGAGGTCGATGATCCAGTCGGCGTGCGCCATCACCGCCTGGTGGTGCTCGATCACGATGACCGACTTGCCGGCGTCGACCAGTCGGTCCAGCAGCCCGAGCAACTGCTCGAGGTCGGCCAGGTGCAGCCCGGTGGTCGGCTCGTCGAGCACGTACACGCCGCCATCGGCCCCCATGTGCGTCGCGAGCTTGAGGCGCTGCCGCTCGCCACCCGAGAGCGTGGTGAGCGGTTGGCCGAGCCGCAGGTAGCCGAGCCCCACGTCGGCCATGCGCTTGAGGATCGCGTGCGCGGCCGGCGTGCGCGCCTCGCCGGCGCCGAAGAAGCCGACCGCGTCCTGGACCGGCAGGTCGAGCACCTCGGCGATGTTGAGGCCGCCGAGGCGGTAGTCCAGGACCGAGGCCAGGAACCGCCGGCCATCGCACTCCTCGCAGACCGTGGAGACGCCGGCCATCATCGCCAGGTCGGTGTAGATCACCCCGGCGCCGTTGCAGGTCGGACAGGCGCCCTCGGAGTTGGCGCTGAACAGGGCGGGCTTCACGCCGTTGGCCTTCGCGAACGCCTTGCGGATCGGCTCCAGCATGCCGGTGTACGTGGCCGGGTTGCTCCGGCGCGAGCCGCGGATCGGGGTCTGGTCGACCGCCACAACCCCGTCCCGGCCGGACACCGAGCCGTGGATCAGCGAACTCTTGCCCGACCCTGCCACGCCGGTCATCACCACCAGCACGCCGAGCGGGATGTCGACGTCGACGTTTTGCAGATTGTGCGTGCGGGCGCCGCGCACCTCCATCACACCCGACGGTTTCCGCAGCGACGACTTCAGGGAGGCCCGGTCGTTCAGATGGCGTCCGGTGAGGGTGCCGCTGGCCCGCAGCCCGTCGACGGTCCCCTCGAAGACCACCTCGCCGCCGCCGGTGCCGGCGCCGGGGCCGAGGTCGACGACGTGGTCGGCGATCGCGATCACCTCCGGCTTGTGCTCCACGACGAGGACGGTGTTGCCCTTGTCGCGCAGGCGCAGCAGCAGATTGTTCATCCGCTGGATGTCGTGAGGGTGCAGCCCGATCGTCGGCTCGTCGAAGACGTAGGTCACGTCGGTGAGCGACGACCCGAGGTGGCGGATCAGCTTGGTGCGCTGCGCCTCACCGCCCGACAGCGTGCCGGACGGCCGCTCGAGGCTGAGGTAGCCCAGCCCGATCTCCACGAACGAATCGAGCGTGTGTTGCAGCGATGCCAGCAACGGGGCGACGGACGGCTCGTCGAGGCCCCGCACCCACTCGGCCAGGTCGCTGATCTGCATGGCGCAGGCGTCGGCGATGTTGATCCCCTTGATCTTGGAGGACCGGGCGGCTTCGCTGAGCCGGGTGCCGTCGCAATCAGGACAAGTGGTAAACGTTACCACCCGCTCGACAAACGCACGGATGTGCGGCTGCATCGACTCCACGTCCTTGGAGAGCATCGACTTCTGGATCTTGGGGATCAGTCCCTCGTAGGTGAGGTTGATACCGTCGACCTTGATCTTGGTCGGCTCCTTGTGGAGCAGGTCGTGGAGCTCCTTCTTGGTGAACTCGCGGATCGGCTTGTCCGGGTCGAAGAAGCCGCAGCCGCTGAAGATACGGCCAAACCAGCCGTCCATGCTGTAGCCGGGGACCGTGAGCGCGCCCTGGTTGAGCGACTTGGTGTCGTCATACAGCTGCGACAGGTCGAAGTCGTTCACCGAGCCCATTCCCTCGCATCGGGGGCACATGCCGCCGGTGATGGAAAACTCGCGCTTTTCGACCGTCTTCCCGACGCCTTTCTCGACCGTCATCGCACCGGCCCCGCGGACCGAGGCGACATTGAAGGAGAACGCCTGGGGCGAGCCGATGTACGGCTTGCCGAGTCGGCTGAAGAGAATGCGCAGCATCGCGTTGGTGTCGGTAACGGTGCCGACGGTCGAGCGGGCGTTGGCGCCAATTCGCTCCTGGTCGACGATGATCGCCGTCGTCAACCCTTCGAGGACGTCGACCTCGGGCCGGCCCAGCGTCGGCATGAAGCCCTGCACGAACGCGCTGTAGGTCTCGTTGATCAGCCGCTGCGACTCCGCCGCGATGGTGCCGAACACCAGCGACGACTTGCCCGATCCCGAGACGCCAGTGAACACGGTCAGCCGCCGCTTGGGGATCTCGACGCTGACGTCCTTCAAGTTGTTCTCCCGGGCGCCCTGGACGCGGATCAGGTCGTGGCCGTCTGCGGGGTGATGGCTGGCGGAGAAATTGTTCGAGATCTGCATGAATGACGTATAAGCTGATGCCTATTGATTGTCAAGCTCGCGGATTGGGCCACCCGTGACCTGAACCAGGAAATCTAGGCCAGGCCGATTTCCCTACTTTCGATTGGCCAAGTTTTTTGGGTCTGAGTCACTGCTTGGAAAAAACTTTTGACGCCCGCAGCCAAGCGTAGAGCCGTTTTGCGACTTCGAGAGGAGTTCAAGATGAGCGAACGCCGCGCCTGTGGGCTCATCGGGATCCACCGAGCCACCCATCAGTATCGGAGCCGCCGCAAGGACGACAGCGAGCTGCGCGAGCGCATGCTCGCCATCGCCCGCGAACGTCCACGCTTCGGCTACCGCCGCGTCCACATCATGCTGCGGCGCGAGGGCTTCGCCGTGAACCACAAGCGCGTTTACCGCCTCTATCGTCTCGAAGGGCTCGCCGTTCGTAAGCGGAAGAGAAAACGCATCAGCACGACGCAGCGCGTGCCTCACCCGCTGCCGCAGCGCCCCAATCAGAGGTGGAGTATGGATTTCGTTTCAGACGGCCTGGGCTCGGGCCGGCGTTTCCGGACGTTGAATGTCGTGGATGACTTCAGCCGCGAGTGCCTGGCCATCGAGGTGGATTTCTCGCTTCCCGGCGCCCGTGTCGCCCGCGTCCTGGACGAGGTGATCGCCGTTCGTGGAAAGCCGGAAGGCATCACGATCGACAACGGGCCCGAGTTTGCGGGCAACGACCTCGACAAGTGGGCGTACGCGAACGGCATCGAACTGAGGTTCATCACCCCCGGCAAGCCGATCGAGAACGCGTTCATCGAGAGCTTCAATGGGCGCTTCAGGGACGAATGCCTCAACCAGCACTGGTTCTTGAGCCTGAAACACGCACGACGACTGATCTCTGCCTGGAAGGAGGACTACAACACTGTCAGGCCGCACACCGCGCTCGGCAACGTGCCGCCCGCCGAGTTCGTGAGGAGACAGAAAGGGGCGGCATAGGGTATTTTGGGCGAGAGGCTTCAAATCGAAGCGGCCAAGATACCGGGGTCAGGTCAAGGGGACCAGACGTGGGGCCCTGGCGGCTAGCGCCGCCAGCTCCCTCAAATGGCAGATTCATTGCATGATAGTGAGCTGTCTCACGGGGTATCCGGATTGTCAGTGCTATATTGCACTCGCACCCAAGCTCGAGCCTTCCTAGGACAACGCCGTGTCAATCAACTACAAGCTTCTGGCAATCAAGCTCGGTGATGAGATGAAGAACACCACGTCAATCGCAGAGATTGAGCGTACTGCTGGTGCCCTCTTCGACTTCTCCCCAGAATCCTTTGAGGCCAAAGGCGTTACTTCGTCTAGGGCGCAGCTCATCTACAACTGGATCTTGACTCTTGCAGGCCAAACTATGGAGGACGAGAAGAAGTCGTCCCTCCTGCTTGACTTCATCTCAGGTCTTGGGGCAGACGTTTCTAAGTATCTGAACTTCTTTCAAAGCAGAGAAGTACCTCAAGATAGCGAAGAACTTCAGAACTCCAACAAGGTGTTCCTCGTCCACGGTCGTGACGAGATGCTCAAAGAGATGGTTGGTCGATTCCTCGGCCAACTTGGGCTTGAGGTCGTGATCCTAAGCGAACAGGCAAATCAAGGACGAACGGTCATCGAGAAGTTGGAACGGTCATCGAAAGTGGCCTTCTGCGTTGTCTTGCTGACGCCTGATGACATGGGGAGGCTTGCCTCAGACAACGCCTCGGCCCTATGTCCCCGAGCACGTCAGAACGTGATTCTTGAGCTTGGATACTTTACCGGCTACCTTGGCCGAGAACGGGTTTGCGCTCTAGTGTCCGGCCAACTCGAACTTCCCTCCGATACCCATGGGATAGCCTACGTGCCTGTTGATCAGCACGGCGGATGGAAGATGGAGGTGATTCGCGAGCTTAAGAGTGCGGGCCTCACGGTGAATCTAAGTCAGATCTTCGGTGGCTAGAAAGCGTTCGCCCGCCTCTTCTTCAACTCCTCAAACTTTGGCCGAAAGGTGAATGTGTTCTCCAACAACGCGTGCGTGAGTTGGATCAGGTCCTCCGCGTCCTTCTTTGCGACCGTCACATTAACGTCGTGGGCAGCGTCGTTGCCCAGGTCCTTAAACTCCTTCGCCCAGTCGAAGTAGCTCTGATCAATCAACCCCTTCCTTAACAAGGTATCGAGGCGAGCAGCAAGAGTGCCAGAGCCCTCCCCAAGTTCAACGCACATCCCCTCAAGTGCCTTTCTACACAGAATCGCAGAAGCGGTGTAGGCCCTTGCCCGCAGGCACATCACCGCCTCGTCAAATGCCAATCGGATTCGTACTGGAACGGTGTATCTCAACTCGTCGCCGCTAAGTGGATACACTCGTCGAGGTTCACCATATGAGATCCCCTCGCTAAAGTCGTCATACACGTCCCGCACTGCTAAGAGAGGGGAGCTGCAGCGGACGCACGTAACCAAGGTATAGACGTAGGCTTCTCCCTCGTCCTTATCGAAATAGGTCGTCTCACCTACTTGTTTCGTGGTGGTCATTACCTCGCACCACGGACAGTGTAGAACCATACCCGCCTCCCTGGCTCATCGCTACGGATTGCTTTCAACAGAGCGATAATGATCCTATCATCGCTCTGTTGAGGCCAACCAGGGCTAAGAGAAACCCATCGACATCTTCACGATAGCTTCATGCCCATGCTGCCTTCACCTTCGCGCGTACGCGCGCGATATAGTATGCGTGAGTTAGGTGCTGACAGGCAGCTACGCACCCCTTTCAAGATCCCCTTCCAGACCTACATATACTACCTGAAGACCCTTGCGATGCCTCGATCTAGGGGGCTTGTCTAGATGTCTTCCGGTGCTCCAAGATGGGGTAGAGGGCTACCAACTTGAGCCCCGCCAAAGCGAGAGGGACGGGTCTCTAGCAAGACAACCCGCCCCCTCCGGCCCACGATGGAGGTGGACCCTATGCAGTCCATTGTAGATGCTGCCCATGCCCCAGAACAACCCCTCGTGGGCCGGTTGGCTCAATCGCTCGCACTCGCGATGCCGACTCCCTTCTTCACCGACCTGGGCGTCCCTCAGCGGGTTCGAGCACCCGGTCACGTTGACTCTCATCTTGCCTGGATGGTGGTCAATGGGATGCAGGGGCTCCGGCTGGATACGGTCCAGGTGTTCGACGTTCCTGCGATCCGTCAGCTGACCAAGCCCAATCCCAAGATCCCGGCGTGGCAGTTCGTGGCTGATCAGTTTCCCGAGTGGAAACTAGACGAGATGGCGGCCCAAGAACTGACCCGGTGGTTGGTCTGGCACGGGTTCATCCATGAGGCTCTGCTTACGGCTTGGGATCTGCCTGAACTGGCTAGCCTCAATCGTCCCAACGGCAAGCCCGCCGCCAAGTCCTCTGACATCCTCTGGACACCTGAGCAGTGGGAAGCGTTCCTGGTCTCGAAAGACCTCGACGTGCCTGTGGGGTACCTGGGCGAGTTCAACGACTGGCGGGCCGAAACCTTCCGCGAGGGCTACGATCTGTACCTGGTGCTGGAGACCTGCGTCAGCACCCACCGACTTAAGATGGGCACCCTCAAGGGTGACCGCGGCCGCTATCTCTACATCACGTCGGCGGAGATCCTGCGGGCGTTTCAGACTGGGGATGGGCTACCGACGCTGGTCCTGGACTGGATTCGATCGCTGGTCTACTTCGCAGATGTGGATGGTCGGCTCGGAATCCACCGCCTCCTCGCCGCCTTGTGGTGCCACGCATGCATGAACCCGCAGGGGAAGCACCAGGGTCGCCCCGACGATATTGACTCTCACCACATCAACCGGGTATCGCTGGACAATCGCCTGGTGAACAACCTGCCTGTGACTGTCGCTCAGCACTCGGTGATTCACGGGGCTGGGTGGCAGGTGCGGTAGATCTGCGGCAGGGGGTAAGCCCGGGTCATACTCTGGATCTCGGCACGGGGGGCGCCAGAGTATCGCCCAGTGTTTGCCCCCTGCCCCTCGCGGGGCTGGTGGGCAGGGCGGGGCAGATGGTCGCTGCGAGGTGGAGAGGATGGGGCAGGAGTTTCGGCCGATGGCAGCCGGGTCTTGTTGGGGGTGGGCTGGAATCTCCGGCGGATGGTGCCCAGGATCTGGCCCAGGGTAGCCCCGTCCCCTGACGGGTACGGTCGGCCGGGGTGGGCAGAGGGTATGCCGGATACCCGCTCAAGCAGACAGTTTCAGGCAATCACCTTAACCCGGCCTTAACGCACCTTGACACCCGGTGGACCGGGGATGTGCAGCTACCTGGCCGAGCCTCGAAAGGTGGGTGGGATCTCCGCGCGAGAGAAGGAGAGCTGCCCGGGTTCCACCCTAGACGGCCAGGCGAGTGAGGTTCACCAGGTCGGCGGGGGTAGCGCTCCTGCCCGAGGGTGGGCAGTGTGGTGGGCCAAGGGGCTCGCGGGACACTCCACCCGGGGGTGGGTAATGCCGTGGTTGCAGGGTTCTAGCCCACTGGTCTCTCGGCTTCGAGGAGCACCCCGATGGCCGCCTCGACCAACGTCACGAGTTCAGGAAGCCGCTCGGTCACAGTCACCCAGACCACATCGTAGTCCACGTCGATGTAGCCATGAATCGTCCGGTGCCTCATCGCGATGAGGCCTCGCCATGGGATCTCGGGGAAGCGAGCCTGGGTATCCTTGCTGACCTGGTTTGCTGCCTCTCCCGCGATCTCGATGGCCTTGACCAAGCCATAGGCAAGAAGTCGATCGGTGTCGAGGTCCTCTCGGCGTCGGCCTTGGACGAAGCCAAGGGCATCCTTGGCCGCGTCCTTCATGTGCTGAAGTCGGTTGAGGTCAGCCTGCAAGGTACTGGACCTCGGCGGTGTCGAGAACCTCTTGTCGGAAGTAGCGGCTCAGGTCCCCAGCGGTACGAAGGTCCACCTGTCGGCCTATCAGTTCCGAGAGGTCTTGCTGCATCTCGGCCATGGTGAAAAGGTCAGGAGTCCGTCCCGGTTCAAACTCGACCAGCACGTCCACGTCGCTATCTGGCCGGAAGTCGTTTCTCAGGACCGAACCGAAGAGAGCAAGCCGACGAATCCCGTGCTCTTGGCAGAACCGGGCAAGACGGTCGCGGTCGATTCGGATCTTCGGACTCATAGACAGCTCCTCCATACCATCATACCCGAGAGGCCCAAGGGGGGACACTGATGAGGTTGACGAACCTTGATGGAAGGTGCTCCGGATTGATCTAGCTTCTAGACCCAGCCTAGACCCGAAAGAAGAAGCGGGTCTCAACCTCTCGGCTGAAACCCGCTTCTCTTCTAGCTCCGCGTGCTGGACTCGAACCAGCGACCTAGTGATTAACAG
>DATNQI010000066.1 GCA_036704125.1 Pantanalinema sp.
CGTCGATGCGCAGGGCCGCGTGGTCGGTCAGTTCCGCTACACGGGCCTGGTGCCCGACGCCGCCGATCAGTTCGCCCGGGTGGGCCTGAAGTTCGGCGCGGGCGGCATGTCGCTTTCCTCGTAGGAGTCTCGCTTGGACATTCGCCTGATCCTCGTCGTCCTGCTCGTCGCCCTCTCGGCGGCCATTGTCGCCTACCTGGTCTTCCAGAAGTACGGCTCGGCGCTGGTCGAGAGGCTCGCCGTCTATCGCAGCGGGGTGGGCCTCAGGCTGCGGCGCACCCGCAACCCCTTCTCCAACGAGCGCTTCTCGCGCTTCCAGCAGATCCTGACGGGGATCACCGCCCTTCTGGGCCTTCTCATCGGGGCGGGCGTGCTCGGGCGCCTCTTCATGGCGGCCGTATTCGGGGCGGTGTCGTGGTTCGGGGCGGACCAGTACCTGAACGTGCTCTACCGGCGGTACTGCAAGGACTTCGAGGAGCAGCTCCCCGACATGGTGGGGGTGGTCGCCAACGCGGTGAAGGCGGGAAACAGCGTCCAGCAGGCGCTGGAGCTGGTGGTCGAGGAGTTCACCGACCCCATGTCCGCCGAGGTCTCCGAGGTCCTTCACGAGCTGCGGGTCGGCACCGCCCTCGACGTGGCCATCCGCAACTGGCTCGAGCGCATGCCCAACGACGACCTGGAGATCTTCGGCATGGCCGTCATCATCCAGCGCCAGACGGGCGGCAACCTGGCCGAGATCCTCGACAACCTGGCCGGCACCATGCGCGATCGCAAGAAGATGCAGGGCCAGATCCGCACCCTCACCACCCAGGGCCGCATGTCGGGCGCCATCCTCTCCATGCTGCCGGTGGGCCTCTACTGCCTTTTGTACCTCGTCATGCCGGAGCGGATGGGGGTCCTGTTCACCCACCCCTTCGGGTGGGCGATCATCGGGGTGTGCGCGGTGATGATCGGCTTCGGCGGCTTCATCATCTCGCGCATCGTCGCGATCGACGTGTAGGAGGCCCTCATGCTGTTTCTGGTCTTCCTGCTCATCGTCGCGGCCGTCGCCATCCTGGTGCTCGCCTTCGCCAAGCCCAAGGGCAAGAGCAAGGTCGAGAAGCGCCTGAAGCGATCGCGCTCGGTCGGCAAGCGCATCGTGTTCGAGGAATCCGCCGAGACCTCCACCGCGGGCAAGAGCAAGTACCTCACGATCATCGAGGCGCGCCTCAAGCCCCTCGCCGAGCGACGCCTGACGCCCGAGCAAGAGCTCGCCATCATCCGCAAGCTCCAGGCCTCGGGCGACTACCAGACCACCCCGGCGCAGTTCTTGGCCCAGCAGTTCCTGTGGGCGGGCATCCTGACCGTGCTGTGGTGCGCAGCCAACTGGATCGTGCTCGAGCTCTCCTGGCCCGTGGCCCTCGCGGGGGTCGGCGGCGCCTGCTACGTCGGCTACATCCTGCCGCCCCAGCGCCTCAAGACCGCGACCGAGAAGCGCCAGAACCACATCATCCGGTCCATGCCGACCACCTTGGACCTGCTCACCACCTGCGTGGAGGCGGGGCTCTCCCTTCAGGCCGCCATGGCCAAGGTCGTCGAGCTCTCCAAGCCCCATCCCCTGCGCGAGGAGCTGGAGCGCACCCTCAAGGAGGTCCAGCTCGGCCGGCCGCGCGCCGAGGCCCTCAGAGAGCTCGGCAAGCGCGCGGGCCTCAAGGAGCTCAACTCGGTGGCGGTCGCCATGGTCCAGGCCGAGGCGATGGGCGCCTCGATCGCCAAGACCCTGCGGGTGCAGAGCGAGGTGCTGCGCGAGGCCCGCTGGCAGCGCGCCCAGGAGATGGCCCAGAAGGCGACCCTCAAGCTGACGTTCCCGACGGTCTTTCTGATCTTCCCGACCATCTTCGTCATCATCTTCGCGCCTCTGCTTTTGAGCCTGTTCCTCGGCCGCTGATCCGCAACATCCCAGCATCCCTCGCACTTTCATAGGTCGTCGCAATGGACATCGTCATCATCCTCGTGGCCCTGGCCTTCCTGATGCTGGTCGCCTATCGCGGCTTCAGCGTCATCCTCTTCGCCCCGCTCGCGGCCCTCCTGGCCGTCCTGCTCACGGATCCTCACCACGTGCTGCCCTTCTTCTCGGGCATCTTCATGGACAAGCTGGTGGGTTTCCTGAAGCTCTACTTCCCGGTGTTCCTGCTCGGGGCGTGCTTCGGCAAGCTGATCGAGCTTTCGGGCTTCGCCAAGGCGATCACGCAGCGGGTGACGCGGCTCATCGGCGAGAACAACGCCATGCTCGCCATCGTCCTGGTCTGCGCCATCCTCACCTACGGGGGAGTCTCCCTCTTCGTGGTGGCGTTCGCCGTCTATCCTTTCGCCTGCGAGCTGTTCAAGGCCGGCGACATCCCCAAGCGCCTCATCCCCGGTACCATCGCCCTGGGCGCCTTCACCTTCACCATGGACGCGCTGCCCGGCACGCCCCAGATCCAGAACCTCATTCCCACCTCGTTCTTCGGGACGACCACCTGGGCGGCCCCGCGCCTGGGCCTTCTGGGGGCGGTGTTCGTCTTCACGCTCGGCATGACCTACCTCAACCACCAGCGCAAGAAGGCGGCGGTGCGGGGCGAGGGCTACGGCACCGGCCACCGCAACGAGCCCGAGCCGATCGCCGGCGACAAGCTGCCCAGTCCCTTCGTGGCCCTGATCCCGCTGGTGCTGGTGGGGGTCCTGAACCGCTGGTTCACCACCCTGGTGCCCCGGTACTATCCCAAGACCTTCGACTTCGCGCCGCTCGGCATCA
>DATNQI010000067.1 GCA_036704125.1 Pantanalinema sp.
GGCCGCCGCCGACGCCGACCTGGGTGCCCTGGTTGAAGGCCGTCCCGCCGGGAGCGCCAGGCCCGCCGCCGACCACGCCCGCGGTCTGGCCGAGGCCCTGGTTGATGCCGCCGGGGCCGCCGCCGACGCCCACCTGGGTGCCCTGGTTGCCGGCGAATCCGCCTTGCTGGATGCTGCGCGTGGGGGAATTGGCGTTCTGCGCGGGGGTTCCGGGCCGGCTGGGGAGCTCGGCGCATCCGACCGTGGCCGCGAGAAGCGCGCAAACGCTCGCTCCGAAGAGCTTGGTTCCGGACATGGACGACTACCTCCTTGCGTGGAGTAGCGCTCGACACCTGCCAGTCAGTGAGTGGCTACTCATAGGCGACACCATAAGGGAGGCCCGCAGGGGATGCGTTTGGACGACCCATCCCAAATAACGCCCGCGAGGGCTCGCTTATCGCAGGGCAAAAGGGAGCCCTCTCCAAGCACGAAGCCCCCGCCAGGAAGGCGGGGGCCCCGAAACCGAAAGGTCGGAAGGTTAGGGCTGGGGCTTGGCGGGTGCGGCCTTGGCGGGGGCTGCCTTGGGGGAGGCGGCCGCGAGCTTGGCGTCGTAGCCCGCCTTCTCGACGGCCTTGATCAGCGCGGAGGTGTCCTTGAGCTCCATCGAGCAGTAGTCCACCGAGGCGATGCCGCTCTCGAGGTTCACCGAGACGGCCTCGACGCCCTTGACCCCCTGGAGGCTCTTGGTCACGTGATCGGCGCAGCTGGCGCACTCCATGCCGAGCACCTCGAGCCTGGTCGAGAGCTGGCATGCGTCCTTCTTGACGGCCTTCGCGGGCGCGGCGGCCTTGGGGGCGGTGGCGCCCGCCTTCTTGTCGACGGCGCAGGTCCCGGGGGCGCAGGACGAGCCCTCGCCGCAGGCGATCGCGTTGCCCGCCGTCAAGGTCAGGGCCAGGGCCGCGAGCACGAGGAATCCCTTTTTCATCCGAACTTCTCCTATACGACGGGGGTGAGAATCGCTTCCGATTATAGCAGGCATGGAAGTGATCGCGCCCGGCGCTACGAAACGCTCTCGGGCAGCGCGGCGGTGAGGGCGGAAGCGAGCGACTCCGCGTCCATGGCCACGGCGCGGGTGGTGCGCGCGACCAGGTCCTTGAGCTGGACCTCGCCGGCTTCAAGCTCGGTGTCCCCGATGACCGCGACCCACCTGGCGCCCAGCTTGTCGGCCATCTCGAGCTGCTTCTTGAGCTTGCGATCGCCGAAGCCGACCTCGACGTGCCAGTCGCCCGCCCGGCGCAGGGCGTGGGCCAGCTTGAAGCTCGCCACCTCGGCGTCGGGCCCCATTGCCGCCACGTAGAGGTCCACGGCGTCCTCGGGGGTCTTGGACTCGAGCAGGATGGCGAGGCGCTCCTCGCCGAAGGCCCAGCCCACCGCCGGGGTGGGGGGGCCGCCGCACTCCTCGACCAGCTTGTCGTACCGGCCGCCGGCGCAGACCGTGTCCTGGCTGCCCAGCTTCTCCTCGGCGACGATCTCGAAGACGGTACGGGTGTAGTAGTCGAGCCCGCGCACCAGGCGCGAGTTGAGCTGGTGCTTCACCCCCACCGCGTCCAGGTAGCCGAAAAGCTTGCCCTGGTGGTCCCGGCAGTCGGCGCACAGCACGTCCTGGAGGCTGGGGGCCTCCCGGTTGATCTCCTTGCAGGAAGGAGTCTTGCAGTCGAGCACCCGCAGGGGGTTGGTCTGGCTGCGATCCAGGCAGGTGGTGCAGTAGTCGGCATGGCGCTCGGCGAAGTAGGCGACGAGGCGCTCGCGGTAGGCGGGCCGGCAGGCCTCGCACCCGAGGCTGTTGAGCTCGACGCGCAGGTTCGGGACCGAAAGGGCCGCGAAGATGTCCAGCGCGAGGGTGATCACCTCGGCGTCGGCCTTGGGATCACTGGTGCCGAGGAACTCGACGCCCACCTGGTTGAACTGGCGCTGGCGGCCGGCTTGCGGGCGCTCGTAGCGGAACATGGGGCCCGCGTACCACAGCTTGACGGGGCTGGGAAGCGTACTTGCCAGCTTGCCCTGCAGGTAGGCCCGCACCACCCCCGCGGTGCCCTCGGGGCGAAGGGTGAGCGAACGATCGCCCCGGTCGACGAAGGAGTACATCTCCTTGCTCACGATGTCGGTGGCCTCGCCGATGCCCCGGGTGAAGAGCTCGGTGGCCTCGAAGATCGGCGTGCGGATCTCGCGCACGTGGTAGCGATCGAAGAATTTCCGGGCCGTCTCCTCGATCTTGTTCCAGAGGAGCGACTCGGGGGGGAGGACGTCGCGCGTCCCCCGCTGGGCGGTGATCAGGCTTCCCATTGGTGTTCAGACTCCAAAAGCGCGTTTGAGGACGTAGCCGCCCCAGAAGAACCCGAGCCCCGAGAAGAAGGCGGTCATCTCGGGGCCCATCCCCCGGGTCAGCCCCAGGTAGAGGGCGAAGGGCATGTGCAGGATGCCGACGAGCATGAGGCCGTGGGCGATGAGCTTCTTGATGGACATGGTAACCCCCGAAAAGCGACGGGGGCAACCGCTTCCGGTTGCCCCCGCCAGGCCTTCGTCTTAAGGCAGCTGGAGGAAGCCCAGCAGGCCGTGGACGGTGGTGTCTCGCTTCATCGCAGCCAGCGACTCCGTCAGGGGGATGCCCTTGGGGCAGGCCCGGACGCAGTTCTGCGAGTTGTTGCAGTCGTTGACGCCGCCGATGTCGTTGAGCGCGTCGAGGCGCTCGGCCTTGTGCATCTTGCCGGAGGGGTGCAGGTTGAACAGGCGCACCTGGCTGACGGCAGCAGGCCCCATGAACGGCGAGCGGTCGTTCACGTTGGGGCAGGCCTCGAGGCAGACGCCGCAGGTCATGCAGCGCGAGAGGGCGTAGGTGACCTCCTGGACCTCGGGGCTCTGGCGAGGACCGGGGCCCAGGTCGTGGGTGCCGTCGATCTCGATCCAGGCGTTGACCTTCTTGAGGGCATCGAACATCTGCTGGCGGTCGACCACCAGGTCGCGGACGATCGGGAAGGTGCCCATGGGCTCGAGGGTGATGGTCTCGCCGCTGGGGGAGAGCTTGTCGACCAGCGAGGCGCAGGCCTGCTGTGGCTTGCCGTTGATCACCATGGAGCAGGAGCCGCACACCTGCTCGAGGCAGACGGCTTCCCAGATGACCGGGGTGGTCTTCTGGCCCTGGGCGGTCACCGGGTTCCGCTGGATCTCCATCAGGCACATGATGATGTTCATGCCCTTGGAGTAGGGGACCTTGAAATCCTCCCACCGGGCGGCCGCGTTCGGGCCGTCCTGGCGCTTGATGCGAAGGTTGACGGTCGTGGGAGGCATTACTTCGACTCCTCTCTGAACTTACGGTCCTCGGTGTGCATGCCGACCGCCGAGGTGGTCGCCTCGACCGACTTGGGGGCCGGGGTGGTGGCTGCGGCTTCCTTGTCCACGTCGTACTTGCGGGGCCTGGGCTTGATCAGGCTGGTATCGACTTCCTGGTAGGTGATCTCCGGGCCGTTGGGGGTCCAGCGGGCCATGGTGGTCTTGAGGAAGTTGACGTCGTCGCGCTCGGGGAAGTCGGGCTTGTAGTGGGCCCCACGGCTCTCGTTGCGCAAGAGCGCGCCCTTGGTGATGACCTTGGCGACCTCGATCATGTTCCAGAGCTGGCGGGTGAAGGGTACCGCCTGGTTGCTCCAGGGACCGGTGTCGTCGATGTTGATGTTCTTCCAGCGCTCGGACAGGGTGTCCAGGTGCGAGAGGGTCTTCTCGAGCCGGTCGTTGTAGCGAACGACGGTCACGTTGTTCGTCATCCACTCGCCCAGCTCCCGGTGGAGGGCGTAGGGGTTCTCGGTGCCCTTCATGGCGAGGATCTGGTTGTAGCGGTCGGTCTCGCGCTTGACGGCGGCCTCCACGACCGAGGGCTTCACCTCGGCCTTGGCCTGGGCCTTCATGTACTTGACCGAGGAGGGGCCCGCGACCATGCCGGCGTAGACCGTCGAGAGCAGCGAGTTGGCGCCCAGGCGGTTGGCGCCGTGGTACTGGTACTCGCACTCGCCGACCGCGAACAGGCCGGGGATGTTGGTCATCTGGTCGTAGTCGACCCACAGGCCGCCCATGGTGTAGTGCATGCCGGGGAAGATCTTCATCGGGACCTTCTTGGGGTCGTCACCGACGAACATCTCGTAGATCTCGAGCACGCCGCCGAGCTTGCGCTCGAGCATGTGGGGATCCAGGTGGCTGACGTCCAGGTAGACCTGGTTCTCGCCGTCGACGCCGAGCTTCATGTCGACGCAGACCTGGAAGATGGCGCGGGTCGCGATGTCGCGGGGCACCAGGTTGCCGTAGGCGGGGTACATGGTCTCGAGGAAGTACCAGGGCTCGCCCTTGGCGGGACGGCCGTCCTTGCCGTCGGAGGGCACCCACACCCGGCCGCCCTCGCCGCGGATCGACTCGGACATCAGGCGCAGCTTGTCGCCGCCGGGGATCGCGGTCGGGTGGACCTGGATCAGCTCGCCGTTCGCGTAGAAGGCGCCCTGCTGGTAGACGGCGCCCTGGGCGGTACCGGTGTTGATCAGCGAGTTGGTGCTCTTGCCGAAGATCATGCCGTTGCCGCCCGTGGCGAGCACGACGGCTCCGGCGGTGAAGGCCTTGATCTCCATGGTCTTGCCGTTCTGGCAGACCACGCCGCGGCAGATGCCCTCGTCGTCGAGGATCGACGAGAGGAACTCCCAGCCCTCGTACTTGGTCACCTTGCCCTGGGCCTCCCAGCGGCGGACCTGCTCGTCCAGCGCGTACAGGAGCTGCTGGCCGGTGGTGGCGCCGGCGAAGGCCGTGCGGTGGTGCTTGGTGCCGCCGAAGCGGCGGAAGTCGAGGAGGCCTTCAGGGGTGCGGTTGAAGGGCACGCCCATGCGATCGAACAGGTTGATGACGTGGGGCGCGGCCTCGCACATGGCCTTGACCGGGGGCTGGTTGGCGAGGAAGTCCCCGCCGTAGATGGTGTCGTCGAAGTGGATGGCGGGGCTGTCGCCCTCGCCCTTGGTGTTGACCGCGCCGTTGATGCCGCCCTGGGCGCACACCGAGTGGGAGCGCTTGACGGGCACCAGCGAGAAGAGGTCCACGTGGACGCCGGCTTCGGCGGCCTTGATGACGGTCATCAGGCCGGCGAGACCGCCGCCGACGACGATGATACGATTGGCGTCCATATTAGAAAACCTCCCCGTGGGTGTGCCCCGCCGCGGCGGGCTGGACCTGCTTGGCCTGTTCGACGAGCGCCGGGAGTCTAAAGCCCGTGATCGCGTAGAGGCCGAGGGCCGAGATGCCGAGCCACACCACGATCATGACCATCGCCGAGAGCTGCTGGGCCTTCATGCTGATGGTGACGCCCCAGTCGATGCAGAACTCCCACAGGCCGTTGGCGAAGTGGAAGGCCGTGGCGATCACGCCGAGGGCGTAGAAGACGAGCATCGGGGTGGTCGAGAGGTGCGCGACGACCTTGGCGTAGCCCGAGTCCGCGTAGCCGACCGAGTTGACCATCTCGCCGATGGGCGTGCCCTGGAAGCGCATGAACCAGGCGTGGTAGCCGAGGAACGCCAGCAGGAAGAAACCGGTCACGCGCTGGAGGACGAAGTTCCAGTTCCGGGCGTAGGGGAAGCGCAGGGGGTTGTTCTTCGAGATGAAGCCCACCCAGATGCCGAACACCGCGTGGTAGATGAGGGGCAGGTAGATCAGCCCGATCTCCATGAAGATCAGGATGGGCATCGACTCGAGCAGGTGGACCTTGCTGTCGAACTCGGCGTAACCCTTCATCGAGTAGGAGTTGATCAGCAGGTGTACGAGCAGGTAAGCGCCCAGCGGGATCGCACCGGTGAACTGGTGCAGCTTCCTCAGCAGGAAGTAGTTCTTGTTGGATACGCCCATCGAAGTGTCACAAACTCCTTTCAGGAGCGCTCAGGGCGACTCGGGAGAGCGAAAGGCTGCTCGGGAGACCTCAGAGCCGCTCGGGGCCTGGGTGGGGGCTCGGTCCCTATTGCTAAGGGGCCGTAAACGTTGGCTTTAATCCTAGCAAATCGCCGCACGCTCGTCACGCGGCTGTAACAAATTGATGGGCCTCAAGCAACAGACGAGCAACGGTAGATCCGATCCACCGCTGCTCGAAAGGGCCAGATGGCACCGTTTTTGGGGCGACTCAGCGGGTCCAGACGGCGGTGTAGGGGCCCCAGTTGCCCTTCGCGTCCCTGGCGTGGACCAGCGCGAGGCGGCGCGAGCCGGCCTGAGGGGCAGCGAAGCCGTCCGCGGTCCTCGTGAGGGCCGTGCCGGTGCCGCTCGTGCCGGGGCGAACGAAGAAGGCCTCGGCCGCGGTGGCGCCGGGGGCCGAGAGGGCCGCGCCTTCGGTCAGGGGCTTCTCGACCTCGGGGCCGTAGACCGCGCTCGGGTCGTCGGCGGTCTTGAGCATGAACATGGCCCCGGGCAGGTTCTCCTTCCAGAACTGGGCGACCTTGGTGAAGGGGGGATCGAAGCCGTCCTGGTACGAGCCCATCTCGCTGGTGTAGGTGAAGATCCCGAGCTCCCCGTAGGCCCAGTCGTTGGTGGTGCCGCCGTGGACGTAGAGATCGGCGGACTGCTCGCCCTTGTAGCCCGCGATCTTCGCGAGCTTGTTGCCGACCGCGGCCAGGCGCTTGTCGGCGGGCGCATCGTGGGTGTAGGCCCACGGCCAGAGGATCGCGTTGCTGAACGAGTGGTAGCTCATGCAGTAGGTGAACTTGTGGCCGGTGAGCAGGGCCTTCATGGCCTGGGTCTCGGGCTCCGAGAAGGGCGCGGGGCCGCGGAAGGTCGCATCGGCGGGGTTCTTGGAGCTGCCGGCGGGAGCCTTGTCCCACGAGTAGCCGTAGTTGCGGTTGATGTCGACCCCCGGGCCCTCGGGGCCGGCGCCGAAAGTGGTCAGGCCGTAGGAGGTGGCGGTGCTCTTGCGCCAGTCCTTGCCCTCTTCGGCCAGCACGTGGCCGTCGGGGTTGACCATGGGCACCACCCAGATCTCGCGGTTGTCCACGGCGAAGGTCGCGTCGGGATCCTTGCCGTAGTTCGCCAGCAGGTGCTCGGCGACCATGTAGGTGATCTCGGAGGTGACGAGCTCGCGGGCGTGGTGCTCGCCGAGGAAGGCCACGCCGGGCTTGGTGTCGGGGGCGCTGGTACCGATCCGCAGGCCCCAGATGTCGCGGTTGGCCTTGCCCTTGCTCTTCTCCCACGAATCGCCCAGGTCCACCAGCTTGCAGAGCTGGGGGTACCTGGCGGCGAGCGCCTTCATGTCGGCGACCATCTGCTCGTAGGTGCGGTACTTGGGGTCGTAGGTGTTCTCCAGCCGCACGCTGCTGCGGTAGGTGGGCGAGAGGCCCAGCTTCTTGGCGGTCTCGACGGTGCGCTTGCTGCCCGTGCCGTAGGCCACCTGGTCGGTGACGCCCCACAGGTCCAGCTCGTTGTTGACCAGCTGGGTCAGCTCTTCCGAGGTCTTGTAGGGGATGGCGACCGGCACGCGCTCTTTGGCCTCGAGGGCCTGCATCAGGGCGCGCTCGCCCCCGTTGCCCGGGGCCGCCATGGGCATGCTGCAGCCGGTGAGGACGCCGAGCGCCAGGAGGCTCGACCAGAAGCGAAGGGAGGGGGTGCGCATGCGCTTGGACGTCTCCTTCTCGAAAGGGGGATCAAGGATGGGTTATCGGAAGACAGGATGACAAACTTGCGCGAGTTTGTTCAAGGGGGCGACGGGGCGTCCTGGGGTCATGGCGCAAAACCTCGCCGGATTGGACATTCCCGCGGCGGGGGGCATGCGCTTAAGTAGGCGTTGCCGAGCCGTCGGGAGAGGAGGAGCCATGTCCCGAAGTCACCCCTTGCTTGCTGGGATCCTGGCCCTGGGGGCCACGTCCTGGGTTCTTGTCGCCTGCAGCGCCGGCACGGGTCCCGGCAGCGGCGATCGCGCCTCCAAGAAGCCGGGCGAACGTGCTTCGATCAGCCAGGGGGGCCTGCAGCCTCGCGACTACTACTTCCCCACCAGCGCCCGGTACCGGGCGACCTATGTCTTCACCTCCGCGAACGATCTGCCCGCTCCCTTCGCCACCGAGAGCAGCCGCGTCACCGGGACGACGACCTTCGAGACGAGCGCCTACGCGCCGAACGAAGCGACCGTCCGCTCCACCACCCGCGCCACCGACCAGGACGGCCAGACCCAGACCCAGACCACCGCCTCGACCCTGCGCGTGCAGGCGGACGGCACGGTGGCCTCGAACGAGCAGGGGCTTCAGCTGCGCTACTCGGCGGGCATCTTCACGCCGGCGGGCGCCGAGGTCGTGCCGGCCTCGGGCTCGGAGATCCCGGCCCTGCGGGTCTTCTGGCTAGGCGATGAGAGCGTCTCGGTCCCGGCCGGCACCTACCAGGCCGTTCACCTGGGCCAGCAGGTCGCGGCGGCGGGGGCCCCGATCACCCACTTCTGGCTGGCGCCCGGGGTGGGGCTCGTGCGGCAGATCGATTACGCCACCTACTCGATCCCCGTCAGCCAGAACGCGCTCGGGGTGGCGACCACCAGCTTCGAGATGAGGCTCGAGAGCCTCACCCCGTAGGGGGCCTCAGCGCGCCGGGCGCTGCCAGGCGCTCGCCTGCCGTGTCGCCTCGGGCGAGAGCGCGGCGCGCACCCCCTCGAACATCCGCGAGAAGCTGAAGTTGACGGCGGGATCCTTCTTGACCTCGGGCTTGAGGGTGATGTCCTTGTGGCCCACGATCCGGTCGAGGGGGATGCCGTGCGTCGCGACCAGGTGCGCGACCAGCTGCACCAGGGAGCGGTACTGGGCGTTGGTGAAGGGGTCGTCGCCGGTCTGGGCGTTGACCAGCTCGATGCCGATCGATCGATCGTTGAGGTGGTCCTGGCCCCGGTAGTAGCTCTCGCCCGCGTGCCAGGCGCGCAGCGCGTCGGGGACGCACTGCACGATCGCGCCGTCCTTGCCGATGACGTAGTGGGCGCTGACCTGGCTGCTGGGGTTGGCGAAGTGGCGCCAGATGGTCCTGGCGTCCCGCACGCCGGGGGTCTCGGTGTCGTGGATGACGATCATGTCGATCGCCGCGCCCTGGGGCCGGGCGTCGGCGTGCGGGGAGAGCAGCCACTCGACGGAGGGCTTCGGGACCTGGGGGGCGGTCGCGACCGGGGCGTTGGTGTAGTCGTCCCCCTGGGCCCCCGAGGGGAAGCCCGTCTCGGTGGCGGCCATGACGAGGGCCGCGAGCGAAAGGCCCGCGAGGTACCGGATCGTGCCACGCATGCGTCTCATCAAGACGGCCTCCGTGCAGGGGGGTGGATCGAGGCCGC
This sequence comes from Pantanalinema sp., assembly GCA_036704125.1. Lineage (NCBI taxonomy): Bacteria > Bacillati > Cyanobacteriota > Cyanophyceae > Leptolyngbyales > Leptolyngbyaceae > Pantanalinema > Pantanalinema sp. The sequence continues at coordinate 9,326 of DATNQI010000067.1, forward strand.
GCGGGGAGGAGCCGTCCGTCCGGCCACTGGGGGATTATACCGACGCGAGGCTCCAAACTAACCGACATTCATCACAGTCATGTTGCGTTCACATGAACGATCGCTTGCTTTGATCGCCCGCAGGCTTGCCGCCAGGGGAGAGGCTCCCTATCATGGGGGAATGGCCCGCCGGGGCCCCCCATTCGATTGACCGAGGAGACTCAACCAGCATGACCACCCAGACGACCGAAGGCCGGTACGAAGAAGGCCTCAAGCGCTACGAGGAAGGCGCCCCCCTCGAGGAGGTGCTCTCCCACTTCCAGGCGCTCTACAAGGACACCCCGAACGACGTGCGGGTCGTGGTCAGCCTGAGCTGGCTGCACATCCTGCTCGGCAACAAGGCCGAGGCCCTCGCCTTCTCCAAGGCCGCCAAGGGCACGGCGCAGGGCCGCTACAACCACGCGCTGGCGCTGTTGACCTTCAAGGAGAAGGGCGTGCGCGAGAAGCTCGACGAGGCGATCCGGATGGGGGGCCACGAGGGCCTGCACGACGCCATGGCCAACCTCGAGGACGCCATCCAGCGCAAGGGGGGGGACTACCCCGCCGCCGCCAAGCTGCTCGCCTGGATCAAGGAGATGCACTAGGTGCGCTAGACCGAGTCGTCCGGCTCGCTTTCAGGGACGGAGGCCTCCACGGAGGCCTCCGTTTCGCTTGGCCCGTCCTGGGGCTCGAAGGTCTTGCCGGTGAGCAGCCCCCCCTCGAGATCGAGGACCAGGATCCCGCTCACGGGCGATCCGTCCTCGCCCTCGACGCTCATCGGGTAGTACCAGCGCGCCGTCCCGTCGGAGGGCTCCTCGATCCGGTGCGGGGCCCCGTGCCGTTCCAGGATGTCGGCGACGGGGATCCCGAGCGCCAGCTCCTCGAGGGGGCGCGCGAGGGGAGGCCGGCCGGGAGCTGCGCTTGCTTCGAGAAGCGCCTGCTCGGCGGCCTGTGCCTCGGCGGCCTCCTGGGCCGCTGCGCGCTTCGCGCGCGTCGCCTCGGTGATCGGCTTGCCGACGACGCGCACCAGCCAGTACGTCGAGACTGCCCACAGCAATACCCAGAACCAAAGCGACAGCATCGTGCGTTTTCCCTCTCATGCGAGGGTATGCCCTCGCTTTCCAGCCTCTAAAGCATCCGTCAAAACCGGGAATGTGTCGAGATTTGACCACCGCGGGCGCTTGGCGGATCGGTTTTGTCGGACGCTTCACCCTCCTTCGGTCTGCGTTAAATGTCGGTTAAGGTGACAAGCCCTCCGCCTCCGGGAAGGATAAAGAAACAAGCGATCCCACGCGGGAAAGGAGTCGGTGACATGGTCAGAGCGGCAGATCAATCGGGCGCAGGGCGGCTAACGGGCGCCAGCGCGGCTCCGCTGCGGGGCACGTCGCTCGCCAAGCTCCAGCCGGTCGAGCCCGCTCCCGAGAAAGCGGCCGAGCCGACTGCCGCAAAGCCGGCCGAGCCCGCGAAGCCTCCTGCCTCGGATTCCCGCCAGGCCCTGCCCGAGCAGGTGAGCGTCAAGGCGGGCGAGAGCCTGTCGGTCATCGCCGCACGCAGCGGGATCGGCCTCGAACAGCTCAAGACCCTCAACCCGGAGCTCTTCAAGGCGGGCAAGGATGCTGCCGGCAAGACCCGCGCCGCCGACGGCCGCCTGATCTACCCGGGCGACACGGTGCGCCTGCGCGCCCCCGAGCAGAAGCAGGTCGATCCGGCCAAGACCACCACCGCCTCGAACAAGGTGGTGGCCGCCGCCAAGGACTACATCGACCAGGCCACCATCCAGCCGGGCGGCCGCGAGGTGGCGACCAAGACCCTGGACTCCGCGACCAAGATGCTCGCCCTGATCCCCGAGAGCGACGCCTCCCGAGCGGCCCATGCGAACAAGGTCGCCCAGCTGCTCTCCGACTTCGACGCCCAGTATCCCGACGACGGCACCGAGCGCTCCACGGCCTTCGACGAGGCGAGCGCCACCTTCAACGGCGCCCTGAAGTCCTTCGACGCCGCCGGCCAGGTGGTGGGCCAGCTGCCCGAGGCGGACATCCGATCCTTCCAGCAGGAGGCCCTGGGCAAGGCGCGGTCGGCCTTCAAGGCCGCCGAGGCCGCCGTTGCCGCCATGCCCGAGGGCGAGCCCAAGACCCTCGCTGGCCAGCAGCTCGCCATGATGCAGATGGCCCTGGAGCAGGCCGCCCCGCCTTCGACCGTCGCCGCGGGCGGCGGCACCGCGCAGACGATCGGGGTCCTGCCGGGCACCGCCCCCGCGGCGACCGTGCCCACCGGGGGCACCCCGACCCCGCTCGGGGCCCTGCCCGGCACGACTCCGGCCGCCTACAGCGGCACGACCACCGCCACGGGTACCCCCACTCCGCTCGGAGGCCTGGGGACCCAGGCGAGCGGTACCGCCACCCCGCTCGGCATCACGGCCCAGGTCCAGCCCCAGGCCGGCATCCCTCAGGCCCCGGTCTCGAGCGGCGGCGGCATCGTGCCGCGCTTCGCCGAGCCGGTCGTGGCGCGCTACGCCGACCCGGTGCAGTGGGACAAGGCGCAGATGCCGGCCAACTGGGACACCCCTCAGAGCGGCCAGGTGCCGAACAGCACCTCGGGCAGCATGAGCACCGCGGGCACCAACGGGGCGAACGGCACGAGCGGGACCTCGGGCCCGAGCAAGAAGGACCCCAACGACCCCAAGGTCAAGCAGCTGGCCGAGATCCTCAAGAACGCCGACCACAAGATGGTGCGCGACATCGTCAACAGCAACTTCGACCTCTTCTACGCCTCGCTGCCCGAGCAGAAGGGCCAGATGATCAAGATCCTGCTTGACGGCCGCACCAGCAGCGAGGACCAGGCAGCCATCGTCTCGATCGCCGACATGGCGCGCCAGCAGGGCGAGCTGGACGGCATGGCCACGGCCCTCGACGGCTACTTCGGCGGGGCCGGCAAGGGCCTCAACCGCATGCTCGAGGACCTCACCCGCTCGTTCCGCGACCAGACCCTCTCGGCCATGTTCGGAGAGCCCGCCACCGGCGTCACCCTGGCGCCGTCCTACTACACCAACCTGGTCGGCGTCCTCAGCAAGGAGGACGTCGAGATGCTCGGCAACTCCATGGGCGCCACGGTCGGGGCGCGCTGGATCCAGCGCATGCCGGATGCGGCCAAGCTGGCCATGGCCGACAAGCTCAAGAGCTGGTGGCCATTCGGAGGCAACAAGGACATGCAAGCCGCCTTCACCGCATCCGCGACGGGACGCTAGCGCAGGCCGCGCAGCCGGATTTGCGAGGCGCCAGGCGCACCTCGCCGACAGGAGAGAGCACCATGAACATCAACAAACCGAACGCCAACCCCGCTGCTGCGGGGCCGCGCCGCGCCGCGCCCGCCGAGCAGCCCAAGGCCGCTGATCACGCGAAGCCCGCCAAGCCGGCCCCCGCCATGGACTCCTTCAAGGGGACGCCCGATCAGTACGTGATCCGCCCCGGGGACACCCTCGCCAAGATCGCGGGGCGCTTCGGCGTTTCCCAGCAGACCCTGCTCGAGCTCAACCCCGAGCTCACCCGGGGCCGCAAGCGCACCTCCACGGGCGATCGCATCTTCGCCGGCGAGACCATCCGCCTCAAGCCCGCGCCCTCCGAGGCCGACGGCCTGAAGGACCAGCTCAAGAAGGCCCAGGAGGCCAGCGAGGCGGCCCAGAAGGCGCACGAAGCGGCCCAGCAAGTCTCCGGGGCCAAGGTGGCCCTGCTCCAGATGCCGCAGCCCAGCGCGTGGCGCAGCCTCGGCGAGGCCAAGAAGCACGTGGCCGACGCCGATGCGCGCCTGGCGAAGATCCCGGCCGGGGACGCCGAGCGCCCCACCTTCGAGGGTATCGTCAAGAACGCCCACGAGGCCTTCGAGGGGATGACGGGCCGCCTGAGCGACCTGGCGGCTCGCAACAAGACCAAGGTGGTCCAGGAGACCGGCGAGGACGGCAAGCCCGTCGAGCGCAAGGTGGACCGGGAGCTGGACGACGAGACCCTGGCCCTCTCCACCTCGGACGTGGCCCTGGCCGATTCCACCCAGAAGGCCAAGCTCATCCGCAACCTCTACGACGGCTACACCGGGGGTGACGAGCAGGACAAGATCCTGGCGATCCTGGCGGATGCCAAGGGTCAGGGGCAGCTCGACGAGACGCTCGGCGCCCTCAAGGCCGAGAAGACCAAGACCCTGTTCATCCCGTCGACGGTCTTCGAGAACCTGCCCGGCCTCTTCACCGATTCGCGGCTCGACAAGCTCGAGCAGATCGTGAAGGGCAACGCCGAGCTGGAGGGGGCCATCGCCCGCACCCGCGAGCAGCGCGAGCGCCAGAATTCCGGTTACTAACCAGGTCAGCGAGCAGGCCCCGCGCGTTTCAACGCGTGGGGCCTGCTCGCTTTTTCAGGGCCTGCGGGCGCCCCGCCTGTGCCCGGTCGGTTAACGTTCCGAGAGATTTCTTAAGGAAGCTTTGGGATGGGCGCTATCGCAAGCGGGGCGCGCCTTACCGAGGGGATATGGTCGTCAATGTGACGGCTGTTGCCCCTTTCTCGCAACGTAAACCTCGGATCGGTGAGTTCATCCTCATCGTGGCGGTTCACTTCACATTGTAAGTGATTGTTGCCCTCTTTTTTTGATGAAATATGCGCCTATAATCCAGGTGTGAGATTCGAGAGGGATATATTTCCCCGCGGTAATGCGAATTTTGCTCGATGCGTGATGCATTCACCGATGGCATCATAAGATAAAGGGAGGAATCGCCATGAACGAACGGAAGCCCGCCAAGACGTCCAGGACACCCAAGGCGGAGGGCGCGACCGCTCCCAAGCGCCGGCGCAAGGCCGTCGTCTCGCTGGACGATCTCACCCTGCGGCACGGCGAGATCATCCTGGAGCTCAACCCGGGTCAGGCGGATCTGATCCGCGTCCTGAGCCGGGAGTTCGCCGTCGCCTTCCTGCCGAGCGAGTCGCAGGGCGAGCTGGTGCTCGATCCGGCCAAGTCCGAGCTGGTCAGCTTCATGCTGTTCGAGCTCGAGGCGCTCTCCCGACGCCAGCGGGCCCTCGCGCTCGCGTTTGCGAGCTAAGCAGCTAGTGGTGAAGCGAAACCACGTTCCGCTTAGATCGCCTCGTCGAGGACCAGGCCGACCAGCTCGGGAAGCATCCCGATCTCGGTCTGGTCCTCGGGGACGGCGTCCTGGGACAGGAAGAAGGCGTCGTCCATGACCGAAAGGAACCCGGCGGCCAGCTCCCCTTCCACCTCGATCGCCTCCTCCCGGCTGGAGTGGCAGAGCTCGGGCGCGCTCAGAGAGAAGTGGTGGCGGCAGGCCAGGGGCCGGCCTTCGTAGATGGCGCAGGCGCCCGCCTCGAGGAAGGGGCACGGCACGCGGCGCTGCCAGTAGTCCGAGGCGATCCCCTCCACGAGATCCTCGAGGTCCTCGTCAACGCCGCTCTGCAGGTGCGAGCGCAGCTCAGCCGTCGCCTCGTGCCAGGCCGCGATTCGTCCGCGAATCGCGGCCTGCGCTTCGGCGGGCCGCCTTTCCACGGCGCGGGCCGCCTCGCGGGCCTCGGCGACGGTGACCATCACCAGCTGGTGGCAGCAGGCGTCGCAGCCCTTCTGGCAGGTGGGCGCGATGCCCTCGGCGGCGTAGGTGTCGAGCACGACGGCCAGGTTTCGCTCCACGTCCGCGTAGAGCTCGGCGGTGGTGTCATAGGGGGGGGAAAGCTCGAGTTCGATCTCGTCTGACAAGGGGAACTCCTTGATGTCTAGCGCCTCAGGCGCTCGCGGGCCTCGGTCATCAGCTCGGAACCGCCGAGCATGATGCTGCGGCCGTCCACCAGGTGATCCAGGTGGTAGTTGAGGGGGAAGGTCTCGAACTCCTCGAGGGCATCGCCCACCTGGCGCATGCCTTGCTCGTAGAGGGCGATCGTCGCCTGCCAGTGCCAGGGCACGGCGGAGGCGGCGAGGCGGCGCCCTCCCTCGTCGAAGCGGCGCCGGGCCTCGGCGACCACGGCCTCGAAGGCCTCCATCAGCACGTCGTCGTAGGGGTCGCCCGAGAGGTCGTCGAGCTGGTCGAGCAGCCGGCCGATGCTGCCGTCGAGCGCGGCGTCGACGGGGGCGAAGACGGTCTGGTAGAAGACGCGGGGATCGACGAAGGGGGCGTTCGCGGGCCTGGCCTGGCGCGAGGGCGCCGAGGGCTTGATGGTGGCGTCGTAGCGCGAGCGCTTGCGCGCGTCGCTCAGGGTCTCGTAGGCCTCGTTGAGCTGCGCCATGCGAAGGGGGTCGCCCCCCGGCCGATCGGGGTGGTGGCGCTTGGCCATGGCGCGGTAGGCCAGGCGGATCTCATCCTCGTCGGCCTCGCGCGCGACGCCGAGCCGGTCATAGTAGGTGGGGGCGCCCTTCGGGGCCATCAAGAGGCCGTCCTTTCTGCGATCGCTCTCAATTGTAGCGATCGCGCCTCGCCCCTGCCAAGACTTCCCCTCAGGTCAGGGCCCCCGAGAGAAGATAGCAGCACAGCAACAACGTGACTTTCAGTCCGAACATCTCGCGCGGATCCCAGAAGCGATCGCCCCAGGATCGCCTGGTGGCGAGGGGCCGCATGCGGGCGAGGGCGGGACGGGGCGGGCGGATCGAGGTGGCCATGCGGGAGACCTCCGGGAGACGGGAAGGCGGGAGCGGGGCTAGAAAGTTTGTTCGATTGCTCCGTATCCTAGGCGTGGCCTGCTCGCCTGTCAATCCCTCCGCACGCAGCCTGTTCGATCACGTTTCTTCATGCTAGAATCTTAAGAATTGTGAATGCCTGGCATGCCCTGCGGCGGCATGCCGCGCGAAAAGGAGGCTCCCTCATGTCGTACGACCCGTCTAACGCGCCGAGGGTTGGGCTGCTCACCCTGTTGCAGGTGACATGCTCGCTGCGCCGGGCGCCAAGGCGTCAGCCCGAGGTGGTGGTTCAGCCCCTTCGCCGGCACCACGGCCTGGGCTACGGCTTCAGCCTCGACATCGCCGCCACCGGGGGCCGCAGGCGCTAGCCTCGCTCGGCGCGGTTGCGCGCGCCTGCGGCGGTTGCTATACTGCCCATGGCCAGTGGAACAGGCGATCGCGGGTGCGGGTGCGCCACCCCTTCGGGGAGGGTGCCCCCGGATCTGAGGAAAGTCCGAGCTCCACAGGGTAGGACGCTGGGTAACGCCCAGTGGGGGTGACCCCGAGGATAGTGCCACAGAAAGATACCGCCCGACATAGTTTTCGCACCTGAAATCGCGGCGTATGCGACCCTCTCGGAAGTGCTTCTTTCAGAACCATCTGCCGCAACGCTCGGTGCCTACAACTCCCACGTGTCGGGTAAGGGTGCAAAGGTGGGGTAAGAGCCCACCAGCAGTCGGGTGACCGGCTGGCTAGGTAAACCCCGTCCGGTGCAAGACCAAACAGGGGGAGATGACGCGACCCGCCGATTCCCCGGGTAAGGTCGCTGGAGGCGGCAGGTAACTGACGCCCAAGAGAGATGATCGCCCTCCCCGCGGGGGGACAGAACTCGGCTTACAGGTCCACTGGCTCGGGGCGAAACCGCGGTTTCGCCCCATTTTTTACTCCGCGCCCGGTGTGGGCGCGATCACAGACGATGCAGAAAGGCGTGCCCTAGCGTGGTGGCGGGCGACTATCATCTTCCGGTGCTCCCGGGCGAAGTGCTTCAGTGGCTCTCGCCGGCCCCTGGCGCGCGCGTCCTGGACGGGACTCTCGGCGGCGGCGGCCACTCCGCGCTCATCCTCGAGGCGATTGGGCCCGAGGGGCGCCTCTACGGGATCGACCAGGATCCGGAGGCCATCGAGGCCGCCCGTCGTCGCCTCTCGGTCATCGGATCCAACGTGGAGATCCGAGCAGGCAACTTCGCGGACGTCCTGCCGGTCTGGCCCGATGAACCCCTCGACGGCATCCTCCTGGATCTCGGGGTGTCGAGCCACCAGCTGGACACGGCCAGCCGCGGATTCTCGTTTATGCGGGAAGGGCCCCTCGACATGCGCATGAATCCCAACCAGGCCACTTCCGCTTCCGACCTCGTCAACGCCTTGGCCGAGCGCGAGCTCGCCGACGTGATCTGGCGCTACGGCGAGGAGCGCCACTCCCGCTCGGTGGCCCGCGCCATCGTCCAGCGCCGCGCCGAGCGACCCTTTTCGACGACCCGCGACCTGGTGGAGGTGGTCGAGAGGGTGGTGCCTCGCGCCAAGGACGGGATCCACCCGGCGACCCGAACCTTCCAGGGGCTGCGCATCGCGGTCAACGACGAGCTGGGGGTGCTCGAGCGCGCCCTGCCCGCCGCCGTCTCGCGCCTCAAGCCCGGCGGACGGCTTGCCGTCATCAGCTTCCACTCGCTCGAGGACCGCGTCGTCAAGCAGTTCTTCCGGGACGAGGCCAGGGGCTGCACCTGCCCGCCGCGCCTTCCCATGTGCGTCTGCAATCGCAAGCCGACCCTCGAGGTCCTGACGCCCAAGCCCGTCGTCGCGACCCCCGAAGAGAACGCCCGCAACCCGCGCGCCCGCTCGGCGAAGCTGCGCGTCGCCAGGAGGATCTGAGCATGCCGGCCGCACCCCACGCTCGTCCTCTTCCCGCCCTTCGGACGCCCCTCGCCAGGCGCACCGGCTGGAAGGTGCTGTTCGGCTCGCGTCCGCGCACCTCGACCCTGACCTTCGCGGTGGCGGCCCTGCTGCTCGCCAATCTCGCGCTCTACGTCCTGACGGTCGTCCAGGAGGCCGGCCTCAACCGGGTCCAGGCGCAGATCTTCGCCAAGCGCCGGGAGAACGTGCGCCTGCGCGCCGAGCTCGCCAAGGTCGAGGCGCCCGAGCGCATCGAGAACCGGGCCGTCGCGGACCTGAGGCTGGGGCATGCGCCGGGGGCGCTCTTCGTGCCGGCCCTCCCCTCGCTCGGCGCTCAGGCCGTGAAGGTCGCCCCGCCCACCTTCGGGGTCCCCGAGGCCTACTGACCATGCCCCGCGCCCAAGTCGTCCGGGCCCGCAGCCGCTGGATCTACGGGGGGCTCGCCCTCTTCGCTCTCTTCCTGGTGGGACGCATGGTCTTCCTGCAGGTCTTCCAGGCGCCCTACCTGACCGATCTCGCCCGCAAGCAGCGCACGCGCGAGATCGACCTGGCCTCGGTCCGCGGCGAGATCGTCGATCGCAACGACAAGGAGCTCGCCGTCTCGGTCGAGGCGAGCTCGATCTACGCTCAGCCGGTCGATTTCGAGGAGCCCCCCGAGCAGATCGCCCAGCGCCTCGCCCCCGTCCTCGGCCTCGCCGAGGCCGAGCTGCGCGACTCCCTGAAGGGCACCCACTGGCGCTGGCTCGCCCGGCAGCAGGACCAGGCGACGGGCAAGGCCGTCAAGGCCCTCAAGATCCCGGGGATCGGCGTCATCCGCGAGAGCAAGCGCCTCTACCCCAAGGACACCCTGGCGGCTACCTTGCTCGGCTTCGTGGGCATCGACAACCAGGGCCTCGCCGGGATCGAGCACGACTTCGACAAGGTGCTGCGCGGCTCGGACCAGACGCTGCACGTGCAGGTGGACGCGCGGGGCCGCGAGATCCTGCGCGAGAACGCGGGCGACCCGCTGCGCACCCTTCAGACCGACGGGGCGCGGGTGGTGCTCACCATCGACGAGACGATCCAGCACATCGCCCAGCGGGAGCTCTCCAAGGCCATCGCCCAGCACCACGCCAAGCGCGGCGCGGTCCTGGTCATGGACCCCAGGACCGGCAACCTCCTGGCCTTCGCGGTCCTGCCCACCTACAACCCCAACCGGTACAAGGGGACCAAGTGGGAGCTGATCAAGAACTGGGCCGCCAACGACGTGTACGAGCCCGGCTCTACCATCAAGATCTTCACCGTCGCCGCGGCTCTCGAGGGGGAGCGGATCACGCCGCGGACGGTCTTCCCGTGCGGGCCGACCATCAAGGTGGCGGGCCACACCATCTCGGACCACGACGCGGGCCCGGGCATCCGGCAGCTGACGCCCGAGGGGATCCTCGAGGTCTCGTCCAACGTGGGCTCGCTGCTCATCGGTCAGCGCATGGCGGGCTCCTTCCACCGCGGCATGCTCGAGAAGTTCGGCTTCGGGGCGAGCACGAGTTCGGGGATCAGGGGCGAGAGCAAGGGCCTCCTGCCCAGGCTGCCCTGGCCGGTGGGCCGCCAGAGCTCCATCTCCTACGGCTACGGCCTCTCGGTGACTCCGCTCCAGATCCTGACGGCGGCGAGCGCCATCGCCGACGAGGGCCGGTTGCATCGGCCTCGCCTGATCGACAAGGTGGTCTCGCCCGAGGGCCAGCTGATCCAGTCCTTCCCGCTCGCGACGCCGAGCCAGGTGGTCTCGCCCCGGGTCGCCAAGGAAGTCCTGACCATGCTCCGCACCGTGGTCGAGAGCGGCACCGGAAAAACCGCGCGGATCCCGGGGTATAATGTGGCGGGCAAGACGGGCACCGCCAACAAGTCGCGCGACTCGGGGGGCGGCTACACCTCCGACGTGGTGGCCTCGTTCCTGGGCTTCGTTCCTGCCGAAAAGCCGCAGCTGGTGGTGCTTGCCCTGCTCGACAGCCCGCAGAAGTCGCACTTCGCGGCCCAGACCGCGTCGCCCCTCTTCCAGGCAGTGACGAGCGAGACCCTGCGCTACCTGGGCGTGCAGCCGTACGTCCCCATCCCTTCCGACTCGGAGAACCTCCATGCTCCTCGCTGATCTCCTCGCAGGCCACCACGACGACACGGGACGCGCGCTCGCGCTCGAGGCCACCGGGGTGGCCTACGACTCGCGCCGGGTCCAGCCCGGCGACGTCTTCGTCGCCCTCAAGGGCGCCCGGGTGGACGCCCACGATCGCCTCGCCGACGCCGTGAGGCAGGGGGCCGTGGCCGTGGTGGTCTCGGCCGAGTGGCGCGCCGAGCATCCCGAGGATCTGGGGGTGCCGACCGTGCCGGTCGAGGCCCCGCGCTTTGTCCTCTCGGAGCTCGCGGATCGCTTCTACGGCCACCCGAGCCGCGCCTTCTCGGTGGTGGGGGTGACGGGCACCAACGGCAAGACGACCACCACCCACCTGATCGAGGCCATCCTTCACGAGGCGGGCAAGACCACGGGGCTCATCGGCACGCTCGGCAGCCGCTTCGCCGGCGGGAGCGCCGGCGGCTCGAAGGTCAGCATCGAGACCGGCCACACGACCCCCCAGGCCCTCGAGCTGCAGGGCCTCTTCGCCCAGATGCGCCGCTCGGGGGTGGACGCGGTGGTGATGGAGGTGTCGAGCCATGCCCTCGAGCAGGCCCGCGTGGCGCACGCGGCCTTCGACGTGGGGGTCTTCACCAACCTGACGGTCGATCACCTGGACTACCACGGCACCATGGAAGCCTACGGGGCGGCCAAGGCCCTGCTGTTCGAGGGCCTGAGCGAAACCGGGCGCGCGGTGATCAACCGGGACGATCCGGCCGCTGAGCGCTTCGCGGCGGCGAGTGCGGCCCCAGTGCTGACCTACTCGGCCCAGGGCGCCGCGGCGGACCTGATGGCCGAGGACCTCTCCCTGCACGCGGGCGGCTCGCGCTGGACGCTGGTGACGCCTGAAGGGCGCGCCCAGGTCTCGCTGCGGCTGCCCGGCCTCTTCAACGTGTCGAACGCCCTGGCGGCCGCCGGGGCCGCCCTCGCCTCGGGGGTCGACCTCGAGGCGATCGCCCGGGGCCTCTGCCAGGTCGGCGGCGTGCCGGGCCGGGTCGAGGTGGTCACGGCCGCGGACCACCCCTACGCGGTCCTGGTGGACTACGCCCACACCCCCGACGGTCTCGAGAACGTCCTGAGGACCGCCCGGGCCTTCACGCGCGGCAGGCTGATGGTGGTCTTCGGCTGCGGCGGCGATCGCGACGCCACCAAGCGCCCCATGATGGGCCGGGTGGCCTCGCAGGGGGCCGACCGGGTCTACTTGACCTCGGACAACCCGCGCTCGGAGGATCCGCAGGCCATCATCGCCCAGGTGGCCGAGGGGCTCGACGGTTCCTACGAGGCCTTCGCCGATCGCCGCGAGGCCATCCGCGCGGCCGTCCAGGCGGCCCGGCCCGGCGACGTGGTCGTGATCGCGGGCAAGGGCCACGAGACCTACCAGATCATCGGCGATAAGACCCTGCCCTTCGACGACCGCGAGGTCGCGCGCGAGGCGATCGCCGAGCGGGCGGTGGCGCGATGAACCTGTCCCTCGACGACGTTCTGAAGGCCACCGGCGGCCGGCTCGTCGCGGGCGAGGCCCGCGCGGCCTTCACCGGGGTCACCACCGACACCCGGGACCTCCGGGCGGGCTCGCTCTACGTCCCGCTCAAGGGCGAGCGCTTCGACGGTCACGACTTTCTGGATCGGGCGAAAGCGGCCGGCGCATCGGGGGTGCTGGTCTCGCGCGACGATGCGAGCCTGCCCGAAGGGCTCAGCGCGGTGCGGGTCGAGGACACGCTCGCGGCCTACGGCGACATCGCCCGCCACCACCGGGAGCAGCTGGGCCTGACGGTCGTCGCGGTCACGGGCTCGTCCGGCAAGACCTCGACCAAGGAGGCGGTCGCCGCTTTCCTGGGCCGCTTCATGCGGGTGGGCAAGACCCACGCCAACTTCAACAACGAGATCGGCGTGCCCAAGACCCTGCTGTCGATGACCCCCTCGGACGAGGCGGTGGTCGTCGAGATGGGCATGCGCGGCCCCGGCGAGATCGCCTATCTCGCGAGCGTGGCGCGCCCCGACGTGGGGATCATCACCAACGTCGGCACCGCCCACATCGGCCGCCTCGGCACCCAGGAGGCGATCGCCCGGGCCAAGGGCGAGCTCTTGCGCGTGGGCGGGCCTGCGATGGCCGCGGTGCTCAACGCCGACGATCCGCTGGTCATGGCCCAGGCCGAGGGCCACGCCGGAGCGCTCGTGACCTACGGCCTGCGCCCGGGCACTGCCACCGTCTGGGCCGAGGGCGATGGCCTCACCTTCGACGCCTGCTATCAGGCGGGCCCCAGGCAACGCGAGGGCCGCATGCGCCTGAGCTTGCCGATGGCCGGCGCCCACCACCGCTCGAACGCCCTTGCTGCGGTCGCTGTTGCCTGGCACCTCGGCCTTGCCTTGCCCGAGGCCTTCTGCTTCGCCCCGAGCGACCTGCCCGGTCGCGCGCATGTGCTGCGCCTCGGCGATGTCGAGGTGGTGGACGAGACCTACAACGCCAATCCCGAGTCGGTGCGCTCGGCGCTTGCGGGCTTCTGCGCCGAGCCGTGCGCCGGCCGGCGCATCGCGGTGCTCGGCGAGATGGGCGAGCTCGGCACCTACGCCGAGGTCGGGCACCGGGCGGTGGGTGACGCGGTCCGGGACCTGCCCATCGATCGGGCCTTCACCGTGGGCGAGATGGGCCGCTGGATCGCGGACCAGGCCCCCGGCAAGACCCTCCACTTCCCGGACAAGCCCGCCCTGATCGCGGCCCTCCTCGAGGCCGTCGAGGGAGGCGATCGCGTCTTCGTGAAGGGCTCTCGCTCCACCCGCATGGAAGAGATCGTCCAGGCTCTTTCCCACCACCTCGGAGGCCATCCGGCATGACCCTGTCCTTTCCCGTTGCCCTGACGCCGCTCTTGAGCATGCTGCTTGCGATCGCGGTGGGCGGCCCGTTCATCGCCTACCTCCAGCGCTGGAAGATGGGCCAGAGCATCCGCCAGGAAGGCCCCCAGTCCCACCACGCCAAGGCCGGCACCCCCACCATGGGCGGCTGGCTGATCGTGGGGCCGGCCCTCGTGGTCGCCACGGTGGGGGCCGCCGTCTCGGGGGCCCTGCACCGGGACGTGGTCGCCGCCATGGCGGTGGTGCTCGCCTACGCCCTCATCGGCTGGCTCGACGACTACCTGATCATCAAGAAGCGCCAGAACAAGGGCCTCTCGGCCCGCCAGAAGCTAGCAGCCCAGATCGGCTCGGGGGCCCTCTTCGCGGCGTATCTGGCCTGGTCGGGGCACGGCACGACCGTCATGCTGCCCGTCTCGCACGCCCTCTGGGACCTGGGCTGGGCCTACTATCCGCTCCTGGTGCTGGTCATGACCAGCACCACCAATGCAGTGAACCTGACGGACGGCCTCGACGGACTGGCCGCCGGGACCATGGCGATCGCCTTCGGGGGACTCGCGTGGCTGGTCCTGCACCTCGGCGGGGCCTTCCCCGCGCAGCCGGGCGCCGTCGTGCTGCTGCTCTCCCTGGTGGGGGCGTGCCTGGGCTTCTTGTGGTTCAACAGCCACCCGGCACAGGTCTTCATGGGGGACACGGGCTCGCTCGCGCTGGGGGCTGCGATCGCGGCCTGCGCGGTGCTCGCTCGCCTCGAGCTCTTCCTGATCCCCCTGGGGGCGGTCTTCGTGGCCGAGACCCTGTCGGTGATCGCTCAGGTCGCCTCCTTCAAGACCACGGGCAAGCGCATCTTCAAGATGAGCCCCCTGCATCACCACTTCGAGCTTTCCGGCTGGGCGGAGACCAAGGTCGTCCAGCGCTTCTACCTGGTGGGCGCCCTGATGGCGATCGTCACCGTCGCCCTGCTCTAATCACGCATCAAAGGACCATTCCATGACCGACTGGCAGGACAAGAGAATCGCCGTCTTGGGCATCGCCCGCTCCGGCATCGCCGTGGCCGACGCGCTCGCGGCCAAGGGCGCCCAGGTGATCCTGAGCGACGTGCGCGCCGCCTCGGAGCTTTCGGAGGTGCTCGCCCAGGTCCCCGAGGGGGTGAAGGTGGAGACGGGGGGGCACTCGAGCGCCTGTCTCGACGCCGACCTCATCATCGTGAGCCCGGGGGTCCCCCGCAACCTCTCGATCCTCCAGGCGGCCGAGGCCGACGGGGTGGAGGTGATCGGCGAGATCGAGCTCGCGTACCGCCTCTCCCGCGCGCCCATGATCGCCATCACCGGCACCAACGGCAAGACCACCACCACCAGCCTGGTGGGCGAGATCCTGAAGGCCGCGGGCCTTCGCGCCCCGGTGGGCGGAAACATCGGCCAGCCGCTCGTCGCCCTGGCCGAGGGCGACGCGGATTACCTGGTGGCCGAGATCTCGAGCTACCAGCTCGAGACGGTGCGCGACCTGAAGCCGCACGTGGCGGTCTGGATCAACTTCTCGGACGATCACCTCACGCGCCACGGCTCGCGCGAGGGCTACTGGGAGGCCAAGAAGCGCCTCTTCTCGAACCAGGGCCCCGAGGACTGGGCCGTCTTGAACGCCGACGATGCGGCGATCGCCCCCTTGATCGGGGCCCTCGGCGCCCGCACCCTCGCCTTCTCCCGTACCCGGCCTCTCGAGTCGGGCGTGATCGTCAGCGACGGCTGGATCGTCTACCGCGACAACGGCGTCGAGACGCCGATCCTGCCGGTGGCGGACATTTCCCTTCGCGGAGCCCACAACCTCGAGAACTGCCTGGCGGCGAGCGCGGTCGGCGTCGCCCTGGGGCTCGACCCCGGCGTCATCAACGAGGCCATCCGGGCCTTCAAAGGGGTCGAGCATCGCATCGAGCCGGTCCTGACCCTGGACGGCGTGGCGTACTTCAACGACTCCAAGGGCACCAACTACGACTCGACGGTCAAGGCCATCGACTCCTTCTGCGAGCCGCTGGTGCTGATCGCGGGCGGCCGGGACAAGGGCGGGGCGATCGCGCCGATGGTCGAGGCCATCTGCGCCCGGGTCTTGCACGTGGTGCTCCTGGGCGAGGCGGCCCCCACCTTCGAGCGGGTGCTGCGCGCCGGCGGCTACGAGGCCATCACCATGGCAGGCGACCTGGAAGGGGCGATCCGCGAGGCCCGCGCTCACGCGGTGCCGGGCGGGGTGGTGCTGTTCTCTCCCGCGTGCGCGAGCTTCGACATGTTCGCCAACTACGAGGAGCGGGGCCGGGCCTTCAAGGCCCAGGTGCGCCGCCTGGCTGAGACCGGCAAGCCCGAGGCGCGCGATGCGCATGCGAACCCCTAGCCAGACGGGCTGGCGCGCCAGGCCCGACGTCTCGCTGCTCATCATCACGGCGCTGCTGACGGTCATCGGCTTTCTGATGATCCTCTCGGCCAGCGCGCCCGCGGCCCAGGTCCAGCTCGCCGACAGCATGTTCTTCTTCAAGAAGCAGGTGATCTGGGGAGCGCTCGGCATCGTGGCCCTCGCGGTGGGGATGGCCCTGCCGCTCGATCGCATCCGCTCCTACTCCAAGCCCGCCCTCCTCGTCACGGGCGTTCTCATGCTCAGCGTCCACCTTCCGCACGTGGGCATGACCGTGTACGGGGCGACCCGCTGGATCAAGCTGGGTCCCATCACCCTGCAGCCCTCCGAGCTCGCCAAGCTCGCCCTGGTGCTGTTCGTGTCGGACTTCCTGGCCAGGCACCCCGAACGGGGCTGGAAGCTCGTGCGGGAGCACCGCCAGATCCTCCTGCCGGTGGCGGGCACCCTCGGCCTGGTCCTCTTCCAGCCGGATCTCGGCACCACCCTGGTCTGCGCGCTGGTCTGCTATGTCCTCTTCTGGCTCAACGGCACCGCGCTCTGGCGCATGGGCCTGATCACGGTCGTGGGGGTCACGGCGGTCCTGGCCCACTCCCTGACCACCCCGTACCAGCGCCTGCGCTGGCTCGCCTTCATGGATCCGTGGAAGTACCCCAAGGACATCGGTTTCCAGCTCATCCAGTCGCTGCTTGCGATCGGATCCGGGGGCGTGTTCGGCACCGGCTGGGGGCAGGGCAAGCAGAAGCTCTTCTACCTGCCCATCCAGCACGCGGACTTCATCTTCGCGGTGCTGGCCGAGGAGCTCGGGCTTCTGGGCAGCGTCGCCTTGATCGCGCTGTTCCTGCTCTTCGCCCAGCGCGGCTTCGCGATCGCCAAGCGCAGCCAGAACCCCTTCCACCAGATGCTCGTCATCGGCCTCACGACCATCATCTGCGCCCAGGCCTTCGTCAACATCGGGGTGGTCTCGGCGGCCCTGCCCACCACGGGCATCCCGCTTCCCTTCCTCTCGGCGGGGGGCACCAGCCTGTGCATCACCCTCTTCTCGGTGGGAATCATCCTCAACGTCTCGCGCCAGTCCCAGGTCCGGCTGAGGCTGCTCAAGCAAGGAGAATCCGCATGAAGACGGGCAAGGTCGTCCTCTTCGCCGGCGGCGGGACGGGGGGCCACCTCTACCCGGCCCTGGCGCTCGCCGACGAGCTGAAGCGGATGGCCCCCGGGGCAAAGGTGGCCTTCATGGGCACCCCCCACCGCATCGAGGCGACCCTCGTGCCACAGGCGGGCCATCTATTCTACCCGGTCGAGGTGAGGGGCATGCCGCGCCGGCTGGGCCCCGAGCTGATTACCTTCGCCAGGGCGCTTGCGGGCTCTTTGGTCGAGGCGCGCAGGGTGCTGCGCGAGCTTCGGCCCGACGTGGTGGTGGGCACCGGCGGCTACGTCAGCGCGCCTGCGATCATAGCGGCGGCCCTCGAGGGGGTCCCCGCGATGATCTGCGAGCAGAACGTCTTCCCCGGGATCGCCAACCGTCTGTTGTCGCGCCTGGTGCGCGAGGTTGCGACCACCTTCCCCGAGAGCGACGCCTACTTTCCGGGCAAGGCCCGTTGCCTGGGGAACCCCATCCGCAGCGAGGTTTACTCCCTGAGCAAAGAGGAGGCCCGCGAGCGCCTGGGCTTCGTCTCGACCCCGCACCTCCTGGTCGTGACGGGTGGCAGCCTGGGGGCCCGATCGATCAACCGCGCGCTGACGGGGGCCCTTCCCGACCTGTTGCGTCACGAGGACTGGTCGATCCTTCACGTGTCGGGATCGACCGACCACGCCGAGGTGGCCGAGGCCACGCGAGGGCTTGGCGATCGCTACCGCCTGGTGCCCTACATGGAGGCGCTGCCGGTGGCGCTGGCCGCGAGCGACCTGGTGCTCTCGCGCGCCGGGGCGACCACGGTCGCCGAGCTGACGGCGGCGGGCAAGCCCATGGTGCTGGTGCCCTTCCAGCACGGGGGCAAGGATCAGCCGGCCAACGCCCGGGCCCTGATGGAGGCGGGGGCCGCGCTCGCCCTCGACGACGGCGACCTCTCGGGCCTCGGCGGGACCCTGTCGGGGCTCATGGACGATCCCGAATGCCGGGCGCGCATGGGCCAGGCGAGCCGCCGGTTCGGCCGGCCGGAGGCGGCCAGGGCCATCGCCGAGCGGATCCTCGCACTTTCCGCTTCTTCACGATTCCCCCCGGGCGTTGTAAGCTAGACTCGTCAGCTCGGTCAATCAAAGAGGTCCCCATTGAAGATTTCCCCCGCCCATCACTTCATCGGCATCGGCGGCGTCGGCATGAGCGCGATCGCCCAGATCCTGCACGAGCGGGGCGGCCGCGTCAGCGGCTCCGACCAGGCCGCCTCGGCGACCTCCGAGCGCCTCGCGGGCCTGGGAATCCGGGTCCACGTCGGCCACCACGCCGACAACGTCGAGGGCGCCGAGGTGGTGGTGGTCTCGACCGCGGTGGGCGACGCCAACCCCGAGCTCTGCGCGGCCCGTTCGCTGGGCCTGAGCATCCGGCACCGCTCCGAGCTGCTCGCCGACCTCATGGCCAGCCACCGCACCGTCGCGGTGGCGGGCACCCACGGCAAGACCACCACGACCGGCATGGTCGCCTCGATCCTGCTCGGAGCCGAGCTCGACCCCACGGTCCTGGTCGGCGGCCACCTCCCTGCCATCGGCGGCACGGCCCGCACCGGCCATGGCCCCTTCCTCGTGGCCGAGGCCGACGAGTCCGACAAGTCGATCAGCCGGCTCAGCGCCGAGATCGCCATCCTGACCAACCTCGAGGGTGATCACCTCGAGCACTACTCGGGCCTCGACGAGATCTACGAGGTCATGGTCGGCTTCCTCAACCGCCTGCCCGCGGGCTCGAGCGTGGTGGCCTGCGTCGACGACCCCGGGGTGCGCGCCGTCCTGCCGCGCCTGACGGGCACCGTCCACACCTACGGCTTCTCCGAGGACGCCATGCACCGCATCGAGGGCGAGGTCCTCGAGGGCACCGGCGCGACATTCGCCCTCGATTCGGTGCCCTACCGGGTGAAGGTGCCGGGGCGCCACAACGTCCTCAACGCGGCGGGCGCCATCGTGGCCTCCACCCTCCTGGGCGTGACCCCCGACGCCATCCGGCCGGGGCTCGAGGCCTTCGACGGCGTGGGGCGCCGCTTCCAGACCAAGGGCACCTCGGACGGCGTGACCGTGGTGGACGACTACGCCCACCACCCCTCCGAGATCCGGGCGACCCTCGGGGCCGCTGCCCTGCTCGGTCGCCGCACCTGGGTCGTCTTCCAGCCCCACCGCTACACCCGAACGGCGGCGCTCTTCGAGGACTTCGCCCGCGCCTTCGAGGGCGCGCACGGGGTCGTGGTCATGGACGTCTACGGCGCGGGAGAGGCCCCGAACGGCATTACCAGCGACAAGCTGGTCGCCCGGATGCAGGCCGAGGCGCTCAGCGCGGGGGTCCGGCACTGCCCCGACCACGCCTCGGCCGTCGAGGCCCTCGTCCCGATGCTCGCGCCGGGGGACCTGGTCCTGCTGATGGGGGCGGGCAACGTGTACCAGCTCGCCGAGCCCCTGCTGAGCGCCCTGGCCGAGCGCCAGCCCCTGACCCCGCCCGTGAGCCCGGCCTAGCCCATGATGACCTCGCTGGCCATTCGCGAGAACGTTCCGCTCGCCCCGTTCACCTCGTGGCGGGTCGGCGGCCCCGCGCGCTACTTCTTCGAGCCCGACTCGGTGGGTGCCCTAAGCGAGGCGCTCGATTGGGCGCACGCCAAGGGCCATGCGGTCTTCGTCCTGGGCAAGGGCAGCAACTTGCTGATCGCCGACGAGGGCTTCGACGGCCTGGTGATCCGCCTGGGCGGCGGCATGGGGGCGGTCTCGGTCGAGGACGATAAGGTCCGGGCCCAGGCCGGCTGCGCCACCAGCGCCCTGGTCCGGGCCGCCGCCGAGCACGACCGCGGCGGCTTCGAGTTCCTCACGACCATCCCGGGCACGGTGGGCGGGGTGGTCTTCATGAACGGTGGGGCCCACGGGGCGTGCGTCGCGGATTTCCTGGTCGAGGCCACGGTCCTTGCTCCCGACGGCACGATCCGCGTGCTCTCCAACGCCCAGATGGGCTATTCCTACCGCCACTCGCTGCTGCAGGACGAGGGCGGGTTGGTCCTCGAGGCGGTGCTCAGGACCGAGCCCAAGCCCAAGGCCGAGATCCAGCAGGCGGTCTCGGAGCTGGCAAAGTGGCGCCGCGCTCGTCAGCCCCAGGGCCTCTCGGCCGGCTCGGTCTTCACCAACCCCCCCGGCACCTCCGCCGGGCGCCTCATCGAGGAGGCGGGCTGCAAGGGCCTCACGGTCGGCCGCGCCCAGGTCTCCGAGGTGCACGCCAACTTCATCGTCAACCTGGGCGGGGCCAAGGCCAGCGACCTGCTCTCGCTCATCGCCCAGGTGCAGGAGCGGGTCCACGCCAAGCACGCTCTCTGGCTCCACCCCGAGGTGCGCGGCGTCGGCTGCACGGTCGGGCGCTCGGGGGAGAGAGCTTGAGCGATCGCTCCCCCTTCTCGGGCCGCGGGCCGTGGGGCTTCATCCAGGCCTTCGTCCTGGGCGGGGCGCTGCTTGCCCTGTGGCGGATGCCCCAGTGGCTGTGGACCGGCGAGGTCCGGATCGAGGGGGCCAGGCGAATCGATCCCCAGTACGCGCGCCGCGTGGCGCTGGGGGACAAGGGCCTGCCTCTTTTCAGGATAGACCCCCAGCTGATCCGCGCGCGCCTGATGGAGCTAGAGGCGGTCGAGGACGTGAAGGTCCGCCGCTGGCTCTTCCCCGCCCGGGTCGAGATCGTCCTCCAGGAGCGGGTGCCGGTCGTGCGGGTCGAGGGGAAGGCGCTGCCGACCTACCTGGACTCGGCGGGCACCACCTTCACCCTGCCGCCCGGCGCCAAGCCCGAGAAGGCGGTCGCCCTGGGCGTCCAGGTCGCGAGTTCGTCCCTGGTCCCTTCGGAGCGAGCGGCCCTGCGCCACCTGCTGGACACCTGGCCCAAGGGCAGCACCGGGGTCGTGGACATGCGCGATCCCGCCTCGTGGTCGGCGAGGATCGACGGGGTCCAGGTCCTGTTGGGCACCTCCGAGGCCCTGGACGAGAAATTCCGCGTGTTCGAGCACCTCATGCCCCTAGCGCGCCGGGGGGGGAAGAGGCTAGAATATATCGACCTTCGATTCCCTGAGGCGCCCACCATCCGAGCCTTCGAGGCCACCCATTAGCATGAAGAACAACTGGCAGTTGCCCGTCGCCCTCGTATCGGTGGTCATGGGATTCCTGCTCTCCACCCAGATCAAGAACCAGCGCGACTACCGCGAGGCGCCGCCCAGCCGGCGCGCCGAGGACCTGGTGGTCATGCTCCGCAACGCCGAGTCGGCCAAGGCCGACCTCGAGAAGGAGCTCAAGGGCCTTCGCGCCGAGCGCGAGGGGGTGGGCCCGAGTCCCCGGGCCGCGGCGGGCGAGCTCGCGGCCGGCATGGTCGCCCTCGAGGGCCAGGGCCTGGAGGTCAGCGTCTCGGATTCGGCCAAGCCCCTCCAGAAGGGCGAGGATCCGAACATCGCCATCGTCCACAACGACGATCTGCTGCGCCTGGTGAACGAGCTGCGCGCCGGCGGGGCCGAGGCGGTCTCGATCAACGACCAGCGCCTGGTGGACACCAGCGAGATCACCTGCGCCGGCTCCACCATCCTGGTCAACCAGTCGCGCATCACGCCGCCCTTTGTCATCAAAGCGATCGGAAATCCTGATACCATGAGCGCCGCCCTGGGCTTGAGGGGCGGGATTATCGAGTACTTGCAATTCTATGGAATCCAAGTTAGTATTTCTAAGAAATCTGAGGTTTTGATCCCCATGTACAGCGGCGGAAGCCACTATCGGTACGCCAAACCCGTGCCGGCCCGGGAAGTCCAGTCATGATCGGGGCACTCGTCACGCTGGGGGGGCTGATCGTCGGCCTTCTGCTGGGGGCGATCGCGCCTCTTAGCATCCCCCAGGTCTACTCCAAGTACTTCGCGGTGGCCATCCTCGCGGCCTTGGATACCGGGTTCGGGGGCGTCCGATCCGGTCTCGAGGGGCGCTTCGGGCTGGCGGTGTTCATCAGCGGGTTCACGGCGAACACGCTGATCGCCGCAGGGCTCACCTATCTCGGGGACCAGCTCGGCATCGATCTGTACCTCGCGGCCATCGTGGTCTTCGGGGTGCGGATTTTCGAAAACCTCGCCAAGATTCGGCGGCTCATCCTCGGTCGCTTTTGGACATTTTAGGAAGGTTACAGGAAAACCACCGTGTTCGATATCACTGATAAGGCTGGTTTGAGCGCCGACATCAAGGTCGTTGGCGTGGGCGGGGGCGGCTCGAACGCGATCAACCGCATGATCGCAAGCTCCCTGACCGGGGTCGAGTTCTGGACCCTCAACACCGACGCCCAGGCCCTGGCTCTCGCCCAGTCGGAGCGCCGGCTCCAGATCGGCGCCAAGCTGACCCGTGGTCTCGGAGCGGGGGGCAACCCTTCCATCGGCCAGAAGGCCGCCGAGGAGAGCCGCGATGACCTGATCGCCGCCCTCGACGGCGCGGACATGGTCTTCATCACCGCCGGCATGGGCGGCGGCACGGGCACCGGCGCGGCCGCGGTCGTGGCCGAGGTGGCCCGCGAGGTCGGCGCCCTCACCGTCGGCGTCGTGACCCGCCCCTTCATGTTCGAGGGCCGTCGCCGCGCCCAGCAGGCCGAGGCCGGCATCGCCGCGCTGCGCGAGAAGGTCGACACCCTCATCATCATCCCGAACGACAAGATCCTCCAGGTCATCGAGAAGCGCACCTCCATGCAGGAGGCCTTCCACATCGCCGACGACGTGCTGCGCCAGGGCGTCCAGGGCATCTCGGACATCCTGACCATCCCGGGGCTGATCAACGTGGACTTCGCCGACGTGAAGTCGGTCATGTCCAACGCCGGCTCGTCCTTGATGGGCATCGGCTTCGGCGCCGGCGAGGGCCGCGCGGTCGAGGCGGCCAAGATGGCCGTCAGCAGCCCCCTGCTCGAGACCTCGGTCCACGGCGCCTCGGGCGTGATCTTCAACGTCACCGGCGGCAACGACCTGACCCTGTACGAGGTCAACGAGGCGGCCGAGGTCATCTACGCCGCGGTCGACTCGGAGGCCAACATCATCTTCGGCTCGGTGATCGACGAGCGCCTGCAGGGCGAGATCCGCATCACCGTCATCGCCACCGGCTTCGACGGCCGCGCGCCCCAGCCCATCGTCGTCCCCAGCCAGGAGCCGGCCCAGCAGGCCGTGGTGGCCCCCGCGACCAGCGCGGCCCCCGTCGCGCCGGCGGCCGCCCCCGAGACGGTCCACGCCGCTCCGGTGGCCCCCGCCCAGCCCGAGACGCCCGCCGGCAACCAGCAGCCGGACATCCCCGAGTTCCTGCGCGGCGGCGGTTTCCGCCGGCCCTTCTAGGGCCTTCTCGCCTCGTCGGCCCCCGCTTCGGCGGGGGCCGTTTTGCTGCCGGGGCGGGGTTCGCCTTTGCTTCGCACGGGGGATGCCGTAGAATGGGAGCGATGCCTTGCCGTGCCGGTGGTCGGTGCGGGTCCCTTTTTGGAGCGGTTCACCTTGGAATACAAGCAGACAGTCAATCTCCCGTCGACGGATTTCCCCATGCGCGCCAACTCCGCGGCGCGCGAGCCCGAGATCCAGGCCCTCTGGCAAGAGCAGCGCGTCTACGAGCGCATCCAGGAGCGTCGCGCCGAGGCGCCCAGCTACATCCTCCACGACGGCCCTCCCTATTCCAGCTCCGGGGCGATCCACATCGGCCACGCGATGAACAAGACCCTCAAGGACATCGTGGTCAAGTACAAGAACCTCGCGGGCTTCCGCGCCCCCTTCGTGCCGGGCTACGACACCCACGGCCTTCCCACGGAGCTTGCGGCCCTCAAGGAGCTCAAGGCCAAGCACCAGGACCTCGCCCCGCTCGAGGTGCGCCGGCTGAGCCGCCAGTTCGCCCTCAAGTCCATCGAGAGCCAGAAGGGCCACTTCATGCGCCTGGGCGGCTTCGGGGACTGGGAAAACCCCTACGTGACGATGGACCCCGCCTTCGAGGCGCAGCAGATCCGCGTCTTCGGCCAGATGGCCCACAAGGGCTACATCTACAAGGGCCTCAAGCCGGTCTACTGGTGCTCGTTCGACACCACCGCCCTGGCCGAGGCCGAGGTGGAGTACGCCGACCACGTCAGCCCCTCGATCTTCGTCCGATTCGCGCTCAAGTCGGCCCCGGCTTCCGCGACCCTCGTCGGCGAGCTGCTGGCCAAGGGCGATCGCCCGGTCAGCATGGCCATCTGGACCACCACTCCCTGGACCCTGCCCGCGAACCTCGCGATCGCGGTGGGCCCCGAGATCGACTACGTCGTGCTCGACTCCGCCGAGCACGGCTACCTGGTGGTGGCCGAGGACCTGGTCGACGCCTTCTTGGCAGACACCGCCCTGAGCGCGACCCGCGTGGGCGAGAGCTTCAAGGGGGCCCTGCTCGAGGGCGCCCGCTACCGCCACGTCTTCCTGGACCGGGAGAGCCCGGTCATCCTGGGGGACCACGTCACGACCGAGACGGGCTCGGGGGCGGTCCACACCGCGCCCGGCCACGGCGTCGAGGACTACGAGGTCGGCCAGAAGTACGGCCTGGACGTGCTCGCTCCGCTCAACGACCGGGGCATCTTCCTCGAGGAGGCGGGCCCCCTGGTCGCGGGCCAGCACTACTCCAAGGCCAACGCGGTGATCATCGAGGAGCTCGGCAGGCTCGGCGTGCTCCTGGGCCACAAGGACCTGGGCCACTCCTATCCCCACTGCTGGCGCTGCAAGCACCCGGTCATCTTCCGGGCGACCGAGCAGTGGTTCGCCTCGATCGACGGCTTCCGCCAGGCCGCCCTCGACGCCATCAAGGGCGTTCAGTGGGTGCCGAGCTTCGGCGAGGTCCGCATCTCGAACATGATCGCCGATCGCTCCGACTGGTGCATCTCGCGCCAGCGCTCGTGGGGCGTCCCCATCCCGGTCTTCTACTGCCAGGCCGACAACGAGCCCCTCTTGACCCCCGAGTCGATCGAGGCGGTGGCCTCGCGGTTCGCCGTCGAGGGGGCCGATGCCTGGTGGGTCCACGACGCCAAGGCCCTCTTGCCCGAAGGCACGGCCTGCGCCAGGTGCGGCGGCCATGACTTCCGCAAGGAAACCGACATCATGGACGTGTGGTTCGATTCGGGCTCGAGCTGGTCGGCGGTCCTCGAGGCCCGCCCCGAGCTCAACTTCCCGGCGGACCTGTACCTGGAGGGCGCCGACCAGTACCGCGGCTGGTTCCAGTCGTCGCTCTTGACGGCCATCGCCACCCGGGGCGTCGCCCCCTACAAGACCGTGCTGACCCACGGCTTCACCATGGACGGCCAGGGCCGCAAGATGTCCAAGTCGCTCGGCAACATGGTCGAGCCGATCGAGGTCATCAAGCACTACGGCGCCGACGTGCTGCGCCTGTACGTGTCGAGCGTGGACTACACCGGCGACGTGCGCATCTCGGAGCTCATCCTCAAGCAGCTCTCGGAGGTGTACCGCAAGATCCGCAACACCGCCCGCTACCTGATCAGCAACCTCTCCGACTTCGACCCCGCGCGCCACGCGGTGCCGGTCGATCAGCTCACCGAGCTCGACCGCTACGCCCTGCACCGCCTGCAGGAGGTCATCGCCGAGGTCACCCAGGCCTTCGACCGCTTCGAGTTCTACCGCTTCTACCAGGTCATCCAGAACTACTGCGTGGTGGACCTGTCGAGCTTCTACCTGGACGTGGTCAAGGACAGGCTCTACGCCTCGGCGCCCAGCGCCCACGACCGCCGCAGCACCCAGACGGTCCTCTGCGAGATCCTGAAGGCCCTGACCCTGATGATCTCGCCGGTGCTGTCGCACCTGGCCGAGGACATCCACCAGAACCTGAGCCCCGCCATCAAGGGCGACGCGCCGAGCGTCTTCTTGCTCGACTGGCCCAAGGCGGAGGCGGCCAAGATGGACGAGGCGCTCGCCAAGCGCTACGGCGCCCTCATCCCCCTGCGAGAGGCCGTCAACAAGGCGCTCGAGGAGGCCCGCAAGGAGAAGCTGATCGGCACGAGCCTGGCGGCCTCGGTGACGCTCGTTCCTCGCACCGAGCAGGTCCACGACCTGCTCGTGGGCCTGGGCGAGAGCCTTCCCAAGCTGCTCATCGTCTCGCACGTCACGGTGGCGCCTGCGAGCGACCAGCTCGAGGCCGAGGGCGACCTGGGGGTGACGGTCCAGGCTGCCCCAGGCGCCAAGTGCGAGCGGTGCTGGACCTTCTCGCTCACGGTGGGCGAGAGCCCGGCGCACCCGACGCTCTGCTCACGCTGCGTCGGGGTGATGAACGACCTGGTCGGCGTATAACAAAGGTGAGGCGGGGGACGACGGCGTTCCCCCAGCGCGAAGGAGGATCGATGGAGACCCTGACCCAGCACACCGGCGACATCCGGATCCGCAAGTTCGAGATCAGCGATCTGCCCCGGGTGGCCGAGATCCGCAACGCCTCGATCGCGATCTCGCCCGACTTCTACTCGATGACCGTCGATAGGGTGCGCCCGCCCTCGGACGCGACCGACCTCCAGCTGACCAGCGAGATCCTGGTGGCCGAGCTGGACGGGGACGTGCGCGGCTACGTCCACATCTACACCGACCCCTCGCTCCTGACCCAGGGCCGCATCAACATCGACGCGCTGCACGTGCACCCCGACGAGCAGCGCAGCGGGGTGGGCACCCTCCTCATCAAGGCCGCGATCCAGAAGGGGCAGGAGTGGGGCGGCCGCTACCTGAGCATCTCCATCCCGGCGGGCGTCGTCAGCTCCCAGACCTTCCTGCTCAAGCACGAGTTCCAGCTGGTGCGCTACTTCTGGAAGCTGCGCCACGCGAGCCTCGCCGACCTGCCCGATCCCGTGCTTCCCGAGGGCTTCGCCTTCCGCCCCTTCCGCCAGGGCATCGACGAGGATGCCTTCCTGTGCCTCCTCAACGCCTCCTTCGCGGAGCACTGGGACTTCGCCCCGGTCAACCGCGGCGAGCTGGAGCGCTGGAAGCAGCGCCCCGACTTCAACCCCCGCGGCTCGTTCTTCGTGACCCACGGCGGCCGGGACGTGGCGGTGGCCACCGTGCTGATCGATCGCCAGATGGACGAGGAGACCCGGGAGGGGGCCGCGCGCATCTTCGAGTTCGGCGTGCTGCCCGAGTTCCGCGGCAAGGGGCTCGGCTACAACATCCTGCTGAAGGCCGCCCAGTTCGCCCGCGCCGAGGAGCTGCCCGCTCTCGAGCTCATCGTGGACGGTCTCAACGATCAGGCCAAGGCCATGTACGAGCGGGTCGGCTTCCAGCAGAAGCGGGCGATCCTGGTCTTCCACAAGGCGATTTAGCATGGCCTTCGAGGTCGCCCAGGCGCTCGGGGTCGTCCTGGTCCGCTGCACCGACCTTTCGAGCCGCCACGCCTTCTCCACCCGGCTGGGCGGCACCAGCGAGGCGCCCTTCGCCGGGCTCAACCTCGGTCTCTCGGCGGGCGACGCCCGCGACCGGGTCCTTTCCAACCGGGAGCGTTTCGTGGCGGCCGCAGGCTTCTCGGGGCCGATCCAGGTGGCGCACCAGGTCCACGGGGCCGAGGTTCACGCCGCCCCGGTCCCTCAAGGGGCCAAGGGCGACGTGGTGATCACCGACCGGCCGGCCACCCCGGTGGGGGTCTTCGTCGCCGACTGCGTGCCGATCCTCATGGAAGACGCGCGCACCGGAGCGGTGGCGGCCGTGCATGCCGGGTGGCGCGGGACGGCCCAGAAGGCCGTGATGGCCGCCGTCGAGGCCATGGAGGCGCGCTTCGGCACGCGCCCCGAGGACCTGCGCGCGGCGATCGGGCCCTCGATCAAGGGGTGCTGCTACCGGGTGGGGCCTGAGGTCGTCGCGGCCCTCGCGCACCTGAGCGCGCCCGGGGCGGTCGTCCGGCGCGAGGGGGAGGCGACCTTCGTGGACCTCCAGGAGGCCAACCGCCAGCTGCTGGTGAGCGCCGGGGTGGCCGAGGTCCACGTGAGCGGCATGTGCACCCACTGCGCGAGCGACCTGTTCTTCTCGTATCGCCGGGACGGCGAGCGCTCGGGCCGCATGCTCGCGGTCATCGAGCGCGCTTGATTACTTTTCGTCTGTGATCGCTGCGCTGGGCGCGTCGACTCAAGTATGCTTTAATGCAGCAGCAATTTTGAATGCACCCTCTCGACATAGCAAAGGAGATAGTCCGCATGCGTTATCTGAACGCCCTTGCGATCGCCGCGATCGCGACCGCCGTCGCCACCCCCGCCTTCGCCCAGATGAAGACCAGCGCCCCCAAGTCGTCGGCCCCCGCCGCCAAGGCCGCTGCGGCCGCCGGTAACGGCGTCGCCTCGGGCGACGATCAGTTCCGCCGCACCAACATCGGCGGCGTCGAGCGCGCCCAGGTCCAGGGCGATGGCAACGCCGTCATGGGCTTCACCAGCCTCTCGCTCGGCATGGGCAACAACCTCGAAGTCGGCCTGACCGGCCCCTTCGGCGTCTCGCTGAACCCCGGCTTCGGCTTCAACACCCCGGGCTTCTACGGCAAGATGCTCCTGGTGGACGCGGGTGCTCTCTCGGTGGCCGTCGGCGGCAACGTGGGCCTCAACTTCAACTCGGCGGGTAACACCTTCGGCCTGCCCCTGGGCGTGTCCCTGCCGGTGTCGTTCTGGGCCCTCGGCCCCGGCAACCTGCACGTCGTCCCGGGCGTCGGCCTGGCCATCGGCAATGCCGGCAACACCGTCACTCCGAACCTGAACGTGGCCTACGAGCTGCCCATGATGTCGCGCTGGACGCTCGTCATCAGCGACACGGCCAACTTCGCCGGCGCGACCGCCAACTCCCTCAACGTCGGCTCGCGCGTGGCCCTCTCGCCCAACCTGACGGCTGACGTCGGCGGCGTCTCCTTCAACGGCACCACCCTCACCCTCACCGCCCTCAGCGTCGGCGGCACCTTCGGTGGCAAGGTCGGCGACCTCCAGAAGATGTGGGGGCTCTAACCCGTCTCGTAGACGAAACAAGCGGGGGCCACGCTCGATCGAGCGCGGCCCCCATTTTTGCGCGCCGTCCCGCTACAGCATCCCGACGAAGAGCTCGACCAGCTCGGGATTGAACTGGGTGCCCGCGCAGCGGCGGATCTCCGCGATCGCCTCCGCCTGCTCCATGCTCGGCCCGAAGGCGTACCCTTGGCGCGTGAGCGCGTCGTAGGTGTCGCACAGAGCGAGGATCTGGGCGCCGAGGGGGATGTCGCCGGCGCTGAGGCCCTCGGGGTAGCCCCTGCCGTCCCAGCGCTCGTGGTGGTAGAGCACCGCCTCGCGCAGCCCGGCGAAGGTGCTGAAGCGCGAGAGGATGGTGACGCCGGCCTGGGAGTGGGACTTCATCTGCTCCCACTCGTGGTCGTCGAGGCCCGAGGTCTTGAGCAGCACCGAGTCGGGGAGCGCGAGCATCCCCACGTCGTGCAGCATCCCCGCGATCATCAGAGCCTCTTGCTTGTCCGCGGCCAGCCCCAGGGCCTTGCCCATGCGCAGCGCAAGGTCCCCCACCGCCTCCGAGTGGCCGTGCAGCATGGGGCTGCGCAGCTCGATGGCCGCCGAGAGGGCGCGGGCGAGCGCCAGGAACATCTCCTGCGAGCCCTTGCGCGGTGCGCCGATGGCGTTCACCGCCTCGGCCGCCGGTCCCGTGGCGCGCACGACGCGGTTGCGGCCGGCGTTCTTCGCGGCGTAGAGGGCCGCGTCCGCCCGATTGATGAGCTCCTTGGGGGTGGTGACGTCGGGGGTCAGCGAGGCGAGGCCGATGGAGGCCGTGACCTTGAGGCTGCGCGCGGGGGAGATCGGGATCTCCTTGTCGGCGAGGGTCAGCCGGAGGCGCTCGGCGATCGCGAAGGCCTCGTCCTCGGCCGTCTGGGGCAGGATGATGGTGAACTCCTCGCCGCCGTAGCGCGCGGCGAGGTCCGTGGGCTTCAGGCTCTCCTTGAGCATGGCGGCGGCTTCCTTGAGCACCATGTCACCCGCCTGGTGGCCGTGGTTGTCGTTGATCGACTTGAAGTGGTCCAGGTCGACCATCAAGAGGCTCAGGGGCGATGGGGTCTCGAGGCTCTCGCTGAGGTCGTCGGCCAGCCGCTCCTGGAAGTAGGCATGGGTCGCCAGGCCCGTGAGGCCGTCGGTGATGGCCTGGTGCTGCGCCGCCTCGTAGAGGTCGTAGAGGTTCAGGGCCATCTCCATCTGGCGCTCGTGCGCGTCGTTGGCCCGGGACTTCGCCTCCTCCGCCTCGCGCCGGGCCGCGAGGTAGCCGGCGCGATCGCGGGCGAAGCGCGCGAGCAGCAGGAGGCGAGCGTCGAGTTCGGTCTGGTCGGACGGCCGCGCGGCCAGGCGCAGGGCCAGGGTGATTTGGGCTTCCTCGTGCACGCACAGGCGCAGGAAGATCCACGCGCCATGCGGTGCCAGCGGGATCAGGCAGGCGGTGTCGAGCGGGATGTCGAGCGGCACCGCCGGCAGGTCCCCCGAACCCTCCGGGCTCACGGCGAGCGGCTCGCCGGCCACGTCGAACACGGCCCCCGCGTCGGATCCCGAGGCCCTCATGGCCTGCTCGAGCAGCACGGAAGGCAGTTTGCTCAAGGAGGTCGCGTGGGTGAAGGCTTCATGGGCATCCGCCAGGGCCCTGAACGGTCCGACGCCGTGGTTCTGGCTGGAGGGGCCGGCGCCCAGCTCGCTGGGGCCGTGAGTGTTCGCGTTCATGTCGACCCTCTCGATGTTCGCTCGCTTGATTTTCTTACCCGGTGATCGGCCAAATTACCGTCCGCGCCTCGCCCCGGGATCCTCGGGAGCGCGTCAGAGCCCGCAGGCGAGCCGTTTTTGTCGCTCGCTTCGGGGGTATAACCACCCTCGTTGCCGAAGGAGTGTCTAACGCATGCAATGGGCCGTCTACACCACGTTCGCGCGTCGCCTGGCCGATGATGTCTCCCGGGAGACGCTGTCGGCCTTGATCGTCGCCACAGCCGTCGAGGTGGCGGATGCGGATGACGGTTGCCTGCACGCGCCGGGCCTGCGGGTTCCGATCCTGGCGATGGACCGCAAGGGGGCCTCCTGCGAGCCCTTCGGTCTCGAGGAAGCCTCCGGGACGGTCGTGCCGCTCGCCGCCCACCAGGATGCGACCGGCCTCTGGGTGCAGATCCTTCCCTTGCGGGGCTTCTCCGGGATCCTCGGCGTGCTCGCGCTGCGGCGCAGGGAGCCGTTCGCTCCCGAGGCGGCCGAAGCCCTCGAGCTGCTCGTCGCCATGGCCGCGATGGCCTGCGACTTTCGCCGCACCCAGGATCGGCACGAGCGTCAGCTGGACGCCGCGCTGGGTCTCTACGACGTGTACGCGCAGACCCAGCACCAGCTGGTCGCCGAGGAGCAGAAGGTGGAGGCGGCCCTTGGCCTCTACGACCTCTACGAGCAGGCCCAGCTTCAGCTGAGGGCAGAGGAGCAGAAGGTGGAGGCGGCCCTCGGCCTCTACGACCTCTACGAGGAATCGCAGAACCAGCTGAGGGCCGAGCAGGCCAAGCTCGAGGCGGCGCTCGGCCTCTACGACCTCTACGAGGCAGCCCAGAACCAGCTCATCGAACAGGAGAAGGACAAGCAGGGGCTCTGAGCCCCGCCGCGTCACCCCCCCCGGCACAAGGAGAACCCCATGGCCATGACCGCGACAGAAATCGGGGCGTCGATCACCTTCAGTCCGCGCTGGTGGAACATGATCTCGAGCACGCGGATCTTCATGGCCAGCTTCTGCGGCCATTCCTTCGGGGACGAGGACCTCTCCGACAAGATCGCCATGTCGGCGCACGAGTTGCTGGAAAATGCCGTCAAGTACTCGGTCTCGCCGGACGCGCCGGTGAACTGCACCATGCGCGTGCAGGAGGATCGGGTGATCGTTTCGGTCCAGAACGAGGCGGATTCCGCCCATTCCCGGGTGCTCCAGGAGGAGTTCGCCATCGTCCTCAAGGGCGATCCCATGGAGATGTACATCGCGAAGATGCAGGACAGCCTCATGAGCGAGAAGAATCAGCTGGGGCTCGCGCGAATCCGCGCCGAGGGCGACGCCGAGCTCAGGCTCATTACGAATGGCAACAGTGTTATCATCGAGGCAAGCTTCAGGTTGCCGGAGTCAGCGAAAGGATTGGTAGCGTAATGCCCGTGAGCATCGAGCCGTATACCACGGACAAGACCACCATCAGGGTCGTGAACGGTGAAGACGGCGGTGTCGTTCTCAAGTTTGCTGGTACCATCGACCACATGAACCCCGGCGAGTTCCTGGACCCCTTCCTGGACAACGTCCATACCCAGGTCATCGCGCACGGCATTCCCAGGGTCGAGGCGGACTTCACCGAGCTCGGCTTCCTCAACTCCAGCGGCATCAAGTCGCTGCTCAAGTGGATCATGAAGCAGATGGAGCTCGCCGAGGACAAGCGCTACCCCATCAAGATCCTCTACTCGCGCAAGATCACCTGGCAGCAGACCAGCCTCAAGGCCATCACCTACCTCTCGAAGGGCTCGGTGGTCGCCGAGTCGCGCTAAGACGCCTCGAACGCGCAAGGGCCGCGGGCAATCGCCCGCGGCCCTTGCGTTTTCACTCGGTGACGGTGACGCTCGCGGTCGCGAGCAGCCTGCCCGAGAGGATGGCGACCTCGAAGGTCCCCGTGGCCCCGTCGGCGGTGAAGACCCCCCATGGGTCGATGTGGCCGGGGTTGGGCAGCGGCGCGGGCGTCGGGTCCTCCTGGATGAAGCCTGCGACCCGGTAGCCTGCCGCGGCCGGTACGAACGGAGCGTAGACGTTCCACTGCACCGCGGGGGAGCCCGCGAAGGGGACCCCCGCCGAGGTGGTCGCGATCGCCTCGAAGGAGGCGGTGCCGTTCAGGGTCACGGTCTGCGCCTGTGGCCGGATGGCGATCGCCTTGAGCACCGTGAAGGTCCCAAATCCGTCGCCCTGCACCCCGTCCACGACCGGGGCGATCGCGCCGTTCACGGCCGACAGCGGCACGACGGCCGAGGCGGTTCCGTCCTGCGGGGGATAGTGCTCGGTCGTCGGGACGCCGCCGAACAGGAAGCCAGGCAGCAGGCCACGCTCGGCCCCGAGGTACTGGCCGTAGATTTCCACGCTCGCCCCGGGGCCGCCGTTGTCGGGGGAAAAACCCGTGATCACCGGCTTTATGGCCCCCTCGAGCCTGACGCGGACCGAGGAGATCTCGTTCGGCTTCACCGAGAAGGGATCGCTCTGGCCCGTGGCGACCAGGCGACCTTCGAACTGATGGTCGTACGCTTGCACCGAGAGGCGGTAGCCCGTTCCCACCTCCACGCTCAGGGTGGCGACGCTGGTGGGCGCGGGGCCGAAGGGCCGAAGCACGTCGAGCGACTGGGGATGGGGGCCCGAGAGCGAGATGGCCAGACGCTCGGTGCTGGTGGGGATGGCCTGGGGGCGGTAGGGCCAGTGAATGGTGAGGGCGAGCGCGCCGGGGGACACCCGGCCAGCGACCTCTTCGGGGTACGAGGCGCTCGAAGGGTCCGCCAGCGTGGCGGGGCGCATCACGGCCCCCTGGCAGCCGGCAAGCAGCAGGCCGAGGCCGAGGCAGACACCGGCGCGTGTCGTGATCATCACAGGGTACCCTCCGATCCCAAAGCGACGGCAGGCTCGGGTGAGACGTAGGAGCGAATGCTCATGTCGTCCCAGACCGCGAGGCTGCTCCAGGGGGCTGCGCCGCTGCCGCTGCGCAGGAAGATGCAGGAGAAAGGCCGCGCATCGGCCGCGGTGGCGACCTGGACGCCGTCGATCAGGTACGCCATGGTCCCGTTGTAGCGTCGGAACTCGTAGCGGTGCCAGGTATTGGTGCGGTTGATGGCGGAAGCGGTCCAGGCGCCGCCCGCTGGAAAGAAGTGGTAGTGGGTGGTGTTCGTCCCGGTGTACACGCCCATCACCCCCCCGCCGATGTCATCGCCGACCTGCGGGGCGATCCAGTCGTTGCGGCTGGTGTCGAGGTCGTCGTAGAACCAGGCCTGCATGGCGAAGTTCGCCGGGAAGGCGTAGTTGAAGGTGAGGTCACGGCGCAAGTCCCCCTGGGCGGTGTCGAGCTTGAGGCTCTGTGCGCCGCTGCGAACCGTGCCGGCAGAAGCGGTCGCAGGAGCGGTTCCCCGGATGGTGTTCCAGCCGCGGGCTTCGAGCTTGGCGCTGCCGTGCTCGAAGGATTCGTACCAGTCGTAGACCTGGCCCGGGTCGTCGGGGGCCTGCCCTGCGAGGTTGTTGCCGCAGGCGAGGCGGTAGCCGGCGTCGGTGCCGGCTGCTGCTATCGCCTTCTGGGTGCGGAAGCGGATCGCCGTGGTGGCCGTGTTGGGGCTTTCGATCGCGCGGGTGAGCTCCACGTACCGGCTGCCGTCCCAGTAGAGGACGT